>CAZOQJ010000025.1:0-23183 GCA_964581905.1 uncultured Pirellulales bacterium | reverse complement strand
TTGCGGATTTAATCTTTGCCGACCCGCCTTTTAACATCGGCTACAAATACGACAAGTACTACGACAAGGTAAAAAAGAAAAACTATATCGCCTGGACGAAGAACTGGATGACCGTCTGCAAAAAAGTCCTCAAGCCGCACGGCTCATTTTATGTAGCCATAGGTGACGAATATGCCGCCAATGTAAAAATCATAGCCGACGAGCTGGGGCTTTTTATGCGAAACTGGCTCATCTGGCACTACACCTTTGGCCAGCAGATGAAAAAGAAATTCGCCCGGGCACACACCCATATCTTTTACTTTGTGAACGATAAAAATAACTTCACCTTTAACGACCACGCCGTTCGCATTCTCTCAGACAGACAGTTAATTTACAACGACCGACGTGCCAATCCTGCGGGCAAGATGCCGGACGACGTCTGGGATGAGTACTCTCGTGTCTGTGGGACCTTTAAGGAGCGTGCTGGCTGGCATCCCTGTCAGATGCCGGAAAATTTGCTAAAAAGAGTAATAGCGGCAAGCTCTAACCCTGCATACTGTGTGCTCGACCCTTTGTGTGGTTCGGGGACCACTGCGGTTGTGGCGAAACAGTTAGGCAGAAATTATGTCGGCGTGGAAATATCCGAAAAATACGTTAAAAATGCAAACGACCGTCTGAACCAGATGAAGAAAGAACAGACAGAAAATTTGTTTTTTGATGTTACCGAGCTGAATGAAATTAAGCGTCTTTTATCTGATGTAAAAATTCCAATAAAAGAAATTACTACTGACAAAAACACACTGCAATTGTTTACAAACCAGTTTGCCATCAGAATGAACAATTGCAAAAAATATAGCAGTGAAAAATTGGCGGCAGCTTTAAAGGATTTAGCCGATTGAAAGAGGCGAGAGCAAAGAATATTTTGTTGTTATGTTTAGCATTTTTTGCCAGTGCGGCGATGCTGACAGTGATTCAGCCGCCATTTAGCTTATCACTTTTAGCCTGGGTATCGCTGGTGCCTTTCATCCTTATCTGCTCACCTGAAACCAAATCTAAACCATTAGCACTTGTTGCTTATATAGTTTCTTTTTTGTATTGGCTGGGAAATCTGTATTGGATAGCGCCGATTACCATTTTGGGCTGGCTCGTTTTCTGTCTTTATACAGCGGTGCTTTGGCCGCTCGTTGCACTGGGCATGCGCTATTGCAGGACAAAAAAGATTCCGCTGTTTTTAGCAGCGGGCGTATTGTTCGTCGGTGCTGAACGTCTGCAGGGGTTCTTTTTAGGCGGTTTTTTCTGGAGGTTTTTGGCCCACAGCCAGTATCAAAATATCACCCTCATCCAGTCAGCCGACATTTTCGGCTCAGCAGGGCTTTCTTTTCTCATAGCGATGGTCAATGGCCTTTTGGCTGAATTGATACTCGATGCCCAACGAAAGCACATCTTCAAAATCAGCAATCTTATAAAGACCGCTATAGTATGTGCTGCTGTTGTCGCTGCCGTTATTTATGGTCGATGGAGGATAAACCAGTCGCCGCAGTTTATTACACAAGGTCCTCTGGTCGCCTCTTTACAGTCGAATGTCCCGCAGTCGGTAAAGAGGACATTTGAAGAATCTGATAAAATGTTTGATGACCTGATGCAGCAAAGCAGGGCGGCAGCCAAAACCGGTGCCGAGCTAATCGTCTGGCCTGAAACGATGGTGCAGGCGGTATTAAATCCCCGGGTGATAGCGATTTTGGAGCCTTCACATCCTTACAGCACATTCGACAAGGCCCTCAAGGAGCTTTCCAAAGATACAGCTTATGTGCTTGTGGGTGCATACGGCGGTACACCGCAAATCAGCGAGGATTCGACATTTCATTTAGCTCAGAGGTATAATTCAGCTTTTCTTTATAAAAGTGACGGCCGGCAATCGGGCAAACACTACGATAAAATTCATCTGGTTCCTTTCGGAGAGTTCCTTCCCTTCAAAAAGAAAATTCCCGCACTTTACAATCTGTTGATGAAATTCACGCCATACAACTATGATTATTCTCTCGACGCAGGCAGCGAATACACAGTATTTGAGATGACCGGCGGCGATAGCAACGAGGTGCAGATTTACAAATTCGGCGTGATGATTTGTTATGAGGACACTGTGCCGAAAATTGCCCGAAGATTTGTATCAGACCAAAAGGGACGAAAGCAGGCGGACTGGCTCATAAATATAAGTAATGATGGCTGGTTTGTGAGATTCAAGGACGACAGGGTCATTCCAAGCACGGAGCTGCCTCAGCATGCGGCTATCTGCGTCTTTAGGGCTGTCGAAAACAGAGTTTCTGTTCTGCGAAGCGTCAACACGGGTATAAGCTGCCTTATCGATTCTCTGGGCCGGATACACAACGGCTGTATTGCAGCAAGCCCTGATTTCACAGCTAAAGCTATGCAGCGCAAGGGTATCGCTGGATGGTTTGCCGATAAAATGCCGATAGATACAAGGGCAACCTTCTTTGGTAAATATGGCCAATGGCTGGATTTTTGTTGTGCAGCTTGCTTCGTTTTGCTCATAATAGTACAGCTTTCGGCAAAATTCCTTAAAGGCAAAAAAGACTTATTTATCAGAGTGAACAGATGAAAAACTCAATAATAAAAGCTAAAATTAAAGCAAGGAGCGAAAACGGCAGCCTGCTAAGTGCTTTTATCTATTATTCTGCTTTGTTATTTTCTTTAATAGCGATATTAAGCCTATGTTGTTCAAAAAGGTCAAAAGTAAAAACTACCCCTGCCGCTAAGACCAGTGTTATCAGCGCAGCCCAGCTCCGGCAGGAAGCCACCCTTATTATCCAGATGTCTTTAGCTGATGAGAACCCGGCGGTCAGGGCTAATGCTGTAGAAGTTGTCGCTGCCACAAAACTAATCAAACTGATGCCTAAGGTACAACGGTTGCTACTGGATAGGGTTGTTCCAGTCAGGTTTGCTGCCGTTCTGGCTGTAGGAGATGCACAATACTCACTTGCAGAACCATACATAGCGCGACGATTAAAGGACAGGGACGAAAACGTCAGAATCGCTGCTGCCTATGCGATGGGTAAACTCGGTTCTCCCAGATATTTTAGAGTTCTTTACAAAGCAATAGCCCGGAGTAACCTGACAGTCAGAGCCAATGCAGCAATGCTTATAGGCAAAAGCGGCGATAAAAATGCGCTGAAGCTCTTATATTGGGCCTTAAAGGACAAAGATTCGGATGATAAGGTCAGATTCAACGCCGTGCAGGCCATTGCTGCGCTTGGTGATGAGCAAATCTTTCCGAAATTATGGGCAATGCGGATAAGCGGCTATGCAGACGATAGAGTTATAGCCATACAGGCACTGGGGGCGATGGGAACGGAAAAGGCCAAAAATATCCTGATTACTATGTTGGACGACGATATAATGGAGGTCCGTCTGGCTGCAGCGGAACAGCTCGGTGCGCACAAAGACAAAATCGGCGAATCCGTGGTACTTGATGTCTTTGAAAAAAATCTTGCTGTCGGACTGGATAAACGAGACCTCGCACTTGCTTATATGAGGGTAGCGCTGGCGATTGGCCGAATTGGAACTCCATCTCTGAAAAAATACCTCCCACGGCTTCTTAAAGACCCGTCTCCAGCCGTCCGTATCGCTGCTGCCAAGGCCGTTTTGCAATGTACAAAAGCAAAATAAGGCCTCAAAGGTTTCGGATATCTCTCCTGAAATCGTCCATTTTAAGTTTCTGTTTTATTTGGCCGATTTATCCTGTTAGAAAGGAAGCCTTGTCCTTTAGTCGCCGTTTGGCAGGGTAAAAATACATAATGAGGCCGGGTTTTAAGCCCACATGAGCTTTCTGACAGGTTTTGCTAAAAATAACTTGACTTATTCGTAATCTGTGCATAGAATTGTAGTACGTTGCTACAATAATGTCATGTATTTGGCATATTGTAAAAACGCGAAAAAGAACGATTTTTAGGGAAAGGGCTTGTTTTGAGCACGCTTACAAAGATATTAATCGTTTTGTTAACCGTATCCTCAATCTTTCTTTGCGGTATTGTTGTAACTTATGTTGCCAACGCTAATAACTACCGCCAGATGTATACGGGATTAAAGGTCGAAAGAGATTCGGCAGTTAAAAAGGAGCAAAGTGCAAGGAACGAGTTAAACACATTCAAAGACGAATCAGACCGGCATAGACAGCAGCTAAATAGCACAGTTGACTCACTAAAAAATCAGGTTGCCCAGTTGCAGCGTGACCTGCAGACTGCCAGAGCGGAGAAAGATGATGCTGTTCGAAGGATGAATAGCTGGGAAGCCATAGTAATGGATTTCTCAAAGACCACGGACAGCCAGAGTCAGTTGTTGAAAAACTCACTGGATGAGATGGAGAAGCTGCGTACCGGACAAATCAAGAAAGATAGAGAGTTGAAGCAAACCGAAACCACGCTGCTTGAGAAAATGGTAATAATATCAACACTGGACCAGAAAGCCAGACGCCTGCTCGAGGAAAAGACTGAGTTACAAAACAGGTTAAACCAGCTCCTGCGGCAATATGGCAAAGCCCTGGTTCCTGCTGCACCGGTTACGCGGAAACCAGAGAGGGTTCGAGCCGCGCCTATTGCGCCTATTGCACCTAATTCAAGGGATATCGGTTTGAAGGGGCGGGTAACCGCAGTGGACCCGAGAAACTCTATGGCTGAAATATCTATCGGCGGAGCGCATGGTGTCACAGAGGATATGAAATTTCATGTTACTCGTGGTGATGAGTTTGTTTGTGATATTCTGATTTTAGACGTTGATGCTGAAAGGGCCGTTGGTATCCTGGACCTTGTGCAGCAGATGCCGAAGGTGGGCGACAGCGTAAGTACTAACTTATAGCGGTTATTTAGCCCTCGGTTTTACTGGGGGTGTAACCCTGTTGCTTTTACAATACTTTCTGTGAGGTGGATGTTATGAGCCCTAAGGGTCGGAATCCTGGTCAAAAGATAAGCGCACATGATAGTCTTTATACGGTTCTTCTTGCCGCAGCGGTGGCCTTAATGCTGGTTTCCTTAGTGTTTGTGGTCTGTAAGTGCTATTCTCAATACGAGACAATCTTTAAAATTCCGTAATTAGTTGACTATTGAGCATCCGCTCTTTATTATATAGAATACTCGATTAAAAGCTGAGAAAGGAGTCGAAAGTGTTGCTGGACACATTCTTAGGCTGGTTCAGTATGGATATGGGTATCGACCTTGGTACCTGTACAACATTGGTTTGTGTCCGCGATAAGGGTATTGTCCTCAATGAACCCTCCGTAGTTGCCGTTCGCAAAGGAACCAACATTGTTCTGAATAATGGTGAGGCTGTCGGTCTGGTTGCACGCGAAATGCTCGGCAAAACGCCCGGCTCGATTAGTGCGATAAGGCCGTTGAAGGACGGTGTAATCAGCGACTTTGAGATTACCGAGGCGATGCTCGCCTATTTTATCCGAAAAGTGCATGGCAGGGGTGGGCTTGTAAGACCTCGCGTTGTAATCGCCGTGCCGAGTGGAATAACTGCTGTTGAGCGGCGGGCCGTCATTGACAGTGCTGAGCGTGCAGGTGCTCGCAAGGTTTATCTTGTTGACGAGCCAATGGCCGCGGGAATCGGGGCTGGACTGCCCATCACAGACCCTACTGCCTCGATGATTGTCGATATGGGCGGAGGAACTACTGAAGTAGCAATAATGTCTCTGGCTGATATCGCTACATCGCAGTCCATCCGCGTTGGTGGGGATGATTTGGACGAGGCAATCATCAATCATCTTAAGAAGACATACAACCTGCTCATCGGCGAGCCAAGGGCTGAGAAGGTCAAGATACAAATCGGTTCTGCCGCCCCTTTGGAAGAGGAATTGACGATGGAGGTAGCCGGTAGAGATACCATCTCCGGACTGCCCAGAAAAATCGTCATTACAAGCGAGGAAATCCGCGAAGCCCTGCGAGACCCCATCGCTACAATTATTGATGCAGTTACAGTTACGTTGGAAAAGGCAGAACCGGAATTAGCCGCTGATTTGATTGACAATGGAGTCCACATTTGCGGTGGTACATCACTGCTGCGGGGAATGGATACTGTGCTGGCAAATGCAACCGGCTTGAAGGTTGAGAGGGTTGAGGACCCGTTAAGTTGTGTAGCCCGTGGTACCAGCGTTTACCTCGAAAATCTCGAACTGTGGAAGGATACGATGGACCACAGCGAATACGGACGCCAGTGATGCACTATCTGTCAATCGTGGATAGAAAACTTAACCACGAGCCACTATAATGGCAAAAAAGCAAATCAGGATGTCCAACCGAATGTTGTTCACCTTACTTTTATTAGCGGGGTCTATTTTTTTACTTGCTCCACAGAATTTCACAAGTAAGTTTCAGTTTGCTTTCGCACGCATTTTTCGCTGGCCTTTAAGTATTGGAAGAAACGTCTCCCTGGCCGCACGTACATATCAGCCGGTTAAACAGATGCTCAGGCGAAGGGAAATGCAGTACGAAAACCATATTGACAACCTTGAAGAATTGTTACGACAGGAACGCCGGAAGGTACAGAAACTTTCAGGGCTTCGCGAGAGACTTCCTCTGGAAGGTGCAAGTTTGGTTTTGGCTGCGGTCTCAATGGAGCCTGAAGGGATGAGAAACGAGCTTATTATCGACCGTGGCTGGGATGATGGTTTAGCTATAGGGCAGTTTGTTTTAGGCGACAACAGTATCATCGGGACCATATCCGATGTCTCATCACGGACCGCACGGGTCAGATTGTTTACTGACCTGGCATCAAAAATTCCGGTAAAGGTAGGAGTATCAAACGTAGAAAGAATTATGCAGGGCAGTGGCGATAACTCAGCAGTGGTCCGGATGATAAAGCAAAAGGTCAAAACAACAGAGAAGGTTTTTGCCCGTAGAAAGCCGGGTTTTTTGGATGTGCCGATGGTTATTGGAAAAGTGGCCCTGTGTGAAAGGAATAAGGAGAGTCCTTTGCTTTGGGACATAACTGTCGAACCTGTTTGTGACATAGAAACATTAAGTGACGTGGCTGTGATTGTAATGAACCCCGGCAGTTGAGGATAATAGATGCGATGGTTTCGGTTTGCTGTTTTGATTCTTGTCGCTACGTTATTACAGGCGAGTTTATTAGCGCATTTGGGTATTAAGCCTGATTTATTATTAATCCTTCTGGTTTTTTTTGCCGTTTATTGCGATTGCTCTGAGGCGATAATAAGTTCTTTCGCAATAGGTTTTGCCGCTGATATCATTGCTCCTGCGATGGGTCCCCAAATAATCAGTTTTGGTCTTTTTGGCACGGCTCTGGCGTACCTGAACCGTGTTGTTGCTATCAAAAAAATGCCTTACCAGGCGATTGTTATATTTATCACCGGCTTTTTAGTTGGAACCTTGACACATTTGTTAAGCCTGCTTATAGGTGAGCCGGCCGCAAAGAACATATGTTCTATTCTCCTTTGGGCTTCTTTATACACTGCTCTGGTCGGGCCGTTTTTGTTCTTGCCTGTTGCCTGGTGGATGCGTATAAGGACGAAGCGTTTCTGATGATAGCAAATATTGTATGAACGAATAGATGAACTGCAAATTAGCGCAGCTAATTTACCAATATACGCGGTTATGTACGAAAAGCGAATCAAAATCTTTGTTGTTCTAAGCGCGTTTTTTTTACTTCTCTGCCTGCTCCGCCTGGTTCAAATGCAGCTGCTGCCTGACTCATCACTTCAAATTGATATTGCGGAGCTGAAAAAAGGCATATCTAAGCAGCTTCAGACCGTCAGAGGAAAAATACTCGATAGAAATGGCAGGGTAATAGCCGCCGATGTTCCACAATTCCAGCTTTGCATGAATTACGAGCTTACCTCCATTATGGACGAGCGTGTCCAACAGGCAAAAAGAATAAGAGCTGATGGACAACGTACGCAATACGCAATACGCAATACGAGATACGAATTCGATGATTTACAGCGGCTAATTGACAAATGCACATACTTCGGGCTACAACGCAGAGACGTCGAAGCAGGAATTGCTGAAATAAACAACGAGGTTTGGAATCTGCGTCGATACCTCGCGTGGAAAAGAAATTTCCCGGACAAGGATTTTGACCAGGCCGTCCCTGATGCCAATGAACGTCTTATGTTGATAGCCAAAATTGATATTGCCGAGATGCACAAGAGTTGGCCTTTGTTCGAGCTGAAGACTGATGATGATATTTTCACCGCCCAGCTGGAGTTTATGGATACCGATGCCGTAGAAATCCTTCCAAAGAGCCAGCGATTTTATCCTTATGGTTCGGTCGCCGCACAAACGATTGGCTGGGTCGGCCCGGCTACTCAGAAGCAGGATAAAAAGCTCTTTGAAAATGACAGATTGGCAAGCTATTTGGAAGGTGAGGTTTGTGGCCGGGAAGATGGCGTCGAATATGTCTGTGAGGTCGTGCTTCGCGGAAGACGCGGCGAGGAAGTTTATGATATTGACCGAAAATTGATACGGCAGACCGACACCCGGTTCGGCCAGGATGTGCAGCTTACCATCGATATCGAGCTTCAAAAGAAAATAGAAGATTACTTGACCGGCGCTACCAATCCCAATTCAAATGCTCCTACATCAGTTGTTGTTATCGACGTCGCAAGGGGCGATATCCTCGCTCTGGTCTCATTACCGGTTTTTGATTTGAACCGTGCAAGGTTTGATTATGGTTATCTTGCTGACGACCCTGATAAGCCGCTGCTCAACCGGGCGATAAATAAACAGTACCCGCCCGGCTCGGTTATAAAACCGCTGATTTTAGTTGCCGGCCTCGAATCCGGCAATATCACTGCCGATGAGGTTATATCCTGCCCGGCTCGCAAAGCCCCAGCCGGCTGGCCGAGCTGCTGGCTATTCAATAAGTATCCATGGACCGGCCACGATGATATGTGGCAGAACTACGCCCGCAACGCCATTAAAGGAAGCTGCAATATCTATTTTTCACGGTTAGCCGACAGAATCGAGCCTTCTGTTTTGCAGCAATGGTTGTTCAAATTCGGCTATGGCCACGAAGTCTCTTTTTTGTGTCCTGTTTCTAACGACCCGAACGAACATCGAGATTTTAGACAAGTTTCGGGGATAATCTCAAGCACATCGGCGGTGGGAGAAATTTTACATTTTGAGGATGTCCCTCCGCTCGAGAATGGCGAGAGAAGATTTTTCGGCATAGGTCAGGGCAACCTGCGTGTCACACCTTTACATGTGGCAAACGCAATGGCCGCCATCGCCCGAAGCGGAATCCTTAAACAACCTCGACTTTTCTCGCCGTGCGTCGTGCGTGATGCGTCGTGCGAAGAAGAAAATACGCGATACGCGATACGCGATACGCAATACGACCTTAACATTTCAGCAGAAACTTTAGCGGTCGTTTATGACGGGATGAGTGCCGTTGTTAACGAGCAGGGCGGTACTGCTTACAGGGAATTTGCTCATAGCGACTTTGGCCGGCAGGCAGTTAAAGTTTACGGCAAGACCGGCTCGACGGAAAAGCCGGACCACGCCTGGTTCGCCGGCTTTGCCAGGGATGATGCTGGCAGAAGGTTGGCGATTGCCGTTGTCGTTGAGGGCGGCCAGCACGGCTCTGCCGACGCCGCTCCTTTAGCTCGCGACATCATCCAGTTCTGCATCGACGCCGGTTATATAGGAGAAACTTCACTTTGAGGAGTTGTCATTCCGCACTTGATGCGGAATCCAGACCCTTCGATAAAAGTGGATTCCTGCTTGCGCAGGAATGACAATCTGTCAATTTGTCTGTAACAGAACACTCCTTGCTCCCAAAAAATCTTATCAGCCCGCAAACACAAAATCATTGAAAAATCACCTTCGACAGATTATAATCGTCATTGATGGATGAATTAGAGGAAAAAATAAACCAGGATTCCCGCGAAGCGCAGAAAAAGCTCAGATGCGACCCGAAGCAGTTGGAATTTCTAAAAAAATGCTCTGAAAAAAAGGATATTTCCGAGTGGAACAACTGGCGTGACGCGAATCGCGGGGAAGAGATTTGGCTGCAAGGAGTGGATTTATTCTGCTTCCATCTTGAAGGAGTGATTCTCCAACGTGCCCATTTTGAAGGAGCGAATCTCAATTTTGCCCATCTGGGAGGAGCGGATATCAGAGGTGCCCATCTGGAAGGAGCGAACCTCACGGATGCCCATCTGGAAGAAGCGAACCTCACGGATGCCCATCTGGAAGGAGTAAAACTTTGGCTTGCCCATCTGGAAGAAGCGGAACTCAGTGGTGTCCATCTGGAAGGAGCGGACCTCTGGGATACCTGTCTGAAAGGAGCGGATCTCTATTTTGCCCATCTGGAAGGAGCGAAGCTCCGGCATGCCCATCTGGAAGAAGCGGACCTCACAGGTGCCTTTCTGGAAGCAGCGGATTTTACAGCGAGTATTGTTGATGGTTCAACACTCTTTTGGTACTGCAAGGTTGACCGTAAGACGGATTTTCGTGGTGTCGGTCTAGGTACCTGCCGGATAGATGAAGGGACAAAATATCTCTTGGAGTATAACAGACGGCGGCTGAACTGGGAAGATTGGTATACAGGTAGATCGGAGAAGAAGGAGGGGGAAGACGAATCCGAGATAAAGTGGGTACATAAGATGCGCCAATTATTGACAAGCCCCGTTCGTTTGTTCTGGTTTCTGAGTGATTATGGTGGAAGCACCATCCGAATATTGTTAGTTTTTTTTGCTCTGGCGTTCGCTTTTGCCGTTGCGTACTGGGCCAAGCCGGATTGCGTAATGGTCAATGGCCAGGTCGGCGCCCTCCGCAACTTTCTGCATTCTTTATATTTTTCCGTTGTTACTATGACTACCTTAGGTTTTGGTGATATTGCAGCCAATCCGCAAAGTAGTCTCGGCCAGGTTTTGTTGATGCTCCAGGTATTTTGCGGCTATTTTCTATTGGGTGCCATAGTAACTCGTCTTTCGATTCTATTTACAGCCGGTGGCCCAGCCGGCAGATTCTCTAAAAGGAAAAATGAGCAAATCGAACGATAAACAAGGCTCGCCCCGTAGCAATTTGCAGCGGGGCCAGGGTTCCCGTCGGTTTGAAAAGGTGTTAATGTTTGCCTGTTCTGCAATATAGATAAAAATGATAACAGTAAAGTGCGCTAAATGTAAGAGGAGAATATTTAGATATTTGAAGATTGGTAAAGGGAAATTATGGCACTGTTGGAAGGATAGAATAATCGAAGATAAATCGATACGAGATGGAGATGAGATTAAATGTCAATGCGGTAATTTAGTTGGTATTGATGAAGGGAAATGGATTAAAATGAAACAGCATTCTTTTACATACTCAGGTGTAATAAAGAAGTGAACGGGTAAAGCATAATTGCACATGTTGTGGTGAGCATTTACGTCTATTTAAGATGATAAAATGATGAAAGTATTAGTTGGTTCAGAAAATCCGGTAAAAATAGAAGCAACCAGGGAAGTTTTCTCAAAATATTTCGGCGAGACAGAAGTAACCGGAATTGAGGTCTCCAGTAAAGTTTCTGCTCAGCCTGTTAATGAAGAGACCTTTGAGGGAGCAAAAAATAGAGCTTTAGAACTAAAGAAACTCAGCGAAGAGAAAAAATTAGGTGCTGATTTTTTTGTTGGAATCGAAGGAGGAATTACAAAACTTTATTCAAAGTGGTTTGCTTTAGGGGTGGGATGTGTAATTGACAATCAGGGAAGGATTGGCTATGGCGTCTCTCCTTATTTTGAACTCCCGCAAAGTATTATTGAGCAGCTTTTGTCAGGCAACGAACTGGGGGAAGTAATGGAGAAGATAAGCGGCAAGGATAATATAAGACAAAGAGAAGGAGCAATAGGATTTCTTAGTAAGGGAATGATGAACAGGAAGGACCTCTATATCCATAGTTTAATAGTTGCTTTGGTTCCCTTCTCAAATAAAGACTTATATTTTTAGCTATGCATATTGAAATTATAGGGACTGAGTCGTTGGGAGTCCGTGGGCTCTCTTGCAAAATCGAGACGAAAGACCGCAAGATTTTAATTGACCCGGGCATAGCATTAGGCTACAACAGGCACGGTTTGCTTCCCCATCCTTTTCAGGTAGCGGTCGGAAAAGTAATCCGCAGTAAGATTATATCAGCATTAAGGGATGCTACTGATGTAGTGCTCAGTCATTATCATGGCGACCATATTCCCTTGGTTGATGCTAATCCTTATCAGCTTAAAGCAGAGGGAATAGCCAACCTACGCCAGGATATTCAATTTTGGGCTAAAGGTTTGGCTGGACTTTCCAAAAATATGAAAGCCAGAGCTCACTCTTTATCTGTTGTCCTAAATAAGGACTTACCCAACGCTGAAGGAAAAAGCGATGGGGCTATGGTTTTTTCTGGAGCCGTGCCTCACGGCCAAGCGAATAACCGTTTTGGAAAAATAATGATGACTAAAATCAAAGATGAAGGACAGGTTTTTGTCCATGCCTCAGATATTCAGCTTTTGAATAGCGAAGCTGTTCAACAAATATTGGATTGGCATCCTGATATAGTACTGGCTTCCGGCCCTCCTTTATATTTGCCCAGATTATCTAATGAACAGCGCAAGATTGCCTGGCAAAATGCGGTATCTTTATCTCGAGCAGTGGATACTTTAATTCTTGACCATCATATAATAAGATGTGAAGAAGGGATTGTGTGGTTAAAGCGTCTGTCTGCCGAAACAGGCAAAAGAATTGTATGTGCTGCTGATTTTATGAAAAAGCCCCGACTTTTGCTTGAGGCATGGCGAAGGCGACTATATAAAGATATGCCCGTCCCAAAAAATTGGCACCGAGATTATGCACAAGATAAAGTAGATGTTGAGCCTTATAGAAAATGGCGAGGGCATGAAGTGTAAAATAGCCAAAAACAATAGGCGCAAAAATGAAAGTCACGATTATTTACGATAGTGAAGTTTACAATGAGTAGAATACTCATTTTAACTGTAGTATTTGCCTTTCTGGCCATTCTCATTGAATCTGTAAACTTAATTTTACAATTGAACAGCAAGAAACTTACCGAATGGTTCGGCAGCAGTGCCTTTAGCATTCACATGATAACCACAGGTATTTTTTGGGTGATTACATTCTGCCTGATAGTTTATCTGCAATTTGGGAACCATCCTCTATTTCATAGTAGCATTATCTTAAAATATGCAGGATTATTTTTGCAAATTGTCGGCCTGGTCCTTGCTTTCTGGGCGTTTAAGTTATTGGGATTGAAAAGAGCATTGTGTTTGAATTTCTTTGAAGTAAACGTGCCGGTGGTAAGAGAATCCTTGTATAAATACGTTAAAAATCCGCTGGATTACGGTCTATGGATGGCGCTTGTTGGCTTTGCAATTTTCACACAATCCGTTTACAACCTGGTCATCGCTGTTGAATTTATAATCATTATGATACCCCATATAATCCTGGAGAACAAACCTTTAAGCAAATAACGATTGGAATAGTGAAAAGGGGCCAAATATAAAAATAAGAGGATAGTCTAAATCTTGCAAATCCTGATTATAGAGGTGAAAAAATGGATAAGCTAAAGGTATTTAATTCCGTGCTGATATTTGTCATATTATTCGCACTTTCTGCTACAGCAATTTCCCAGGAGAAAGCGGCGGAGCCCAATTCAGATAGTAACGATTTAAGCCTTACTATAGTTTATGACAATAATCCTTATGGAAAAAACCTGGAGACAAGGTGGGGTTTTTCTTGTTACGTAAAAGGGCCGGAGAAGACTATTCTTTTTGATGTCGGCGGCGAGAGTTCGGTACTTCTTGCAAATATGAAAAAGCTGGAAATTGACCCTAAGACGATAGATGTAATAGTTCTTTCCCACATTCACTATGACCATATCGGCGGATTAAGCGATTTTTTGAAGGTTAATCCCCAAGTTACCGTTTATATGCCGAAGTCTTTGCCACGAAGTGTTAAAGATATAGTCAACAAGGCCGGCGCCAAATTGGTTGAGGTTCACAAACCAATAAAAATATGCGAAGATGTTTATTCTACGGGCGAATTAGGGAGCTTTATAAAAGAGCAGTCCCTTATAATAAAAACATCTAAGGGGTTGGTAGTAATTACAGGTTGTGCTCATCCAGGAATCGTAAATATAGTTAAAAAGACAAAAGAGATACACAAAACCGATGTGTATTTAGCGTTGGGGGGCTTTCATTTGTGCTGGATGAATAGTCGGCAGATAAAGGGGATTGTCAAGGGACTAAAAGAACAAAAGGTCAAGAAAGTGGCTCCTTGTCATTGTTCAGGTGACCTTGCCAGAAAACATTTTGAAAAGACTTATGGAAAAGACTTTATTCTTTCGGGAGCAGGGAAAAAGATAACAATAAAAGATGCTTTCTAATGCTTTGAAACTAATATTAGCTGGCTTTACTATGGGATGGGGTCCCTGCCTGATTTATACTGCTCCATTGCTTTTACCTTATATTGGAGGTACGAAAACGAATTGGCAGGGCGGATTAAAAGTCGGGTTGGTTTTTTCAATCGGAAGGCTTTTGGCACTTGCCGCCCTCGGTGGACTTGCAACCGTAGCCTTCAGTTTTATTAATCAGTTTTTCCCGCCTCACAAGTCCGGCTGGCTCTATTTAGTTTCAGCCCTCTTTATGATAACGATAGGCATTCTCATCATACTGGGCAAAGGGTTTAAGGTAGGCATTGGAAAGAGCATATTAGATAAAGGTACTACAAGCATGTTTTTATTTGGTTTTTTGATGGGCATTGCTCCTTGCGTTCCTTATGTGGCGATCCTCACCTATATTGCCTGCATTGCAGAAAATGCGGTTTTATCAGGTATATTCTATGCAGCCGTGTTTGCCGCAGGTACAGCGATTGCTCCTATAGTATTGGGGACCTTAATGGGTATCATTCCAGGAAAATTATTTAAGCTGGCCAAATTACTCAAAGCCTTTCAGGTAATTTGTGGAGTTGTTCTTATTCTTTTTGGGTTGCAGCTTATTTGTTATGTCTTGATTCTTATTATTTGAAAAAAGGGAAATAAAAGATATTAAACTTATTAAGATGCATGTAATCAAAAGGACTATATACCACTTCTTCGCCTATTTGTGAAATCCGCATCGTGCACCCACTCACCAATTAACTAATCAACTAATAACTCCCTGATAACCTGATTTCCCTTGTGCTTTTGGTATCTTTGTGGCAGAATTTTTCTTTTACTTTCTCCCTCGGCTGTGCTCGGGACAGGTCAGCGGTTAATCCTCTCCGGGACTCCCAGATAAGTCAGCGTTTTCTCGATTATTTTTGCAGCCACCGGTGCGGCTACTACTCCGCCGGTATAGCCCTTGCCAAGACTTTTATTTGGCTTGCGAATTGAAACCAGGACAATAACAGCCGGGTCCTCCACCGGTGCGCCGGCTACGAATGAGGCGATGTAATCGTTTTCCGAATAACCTTTTTCATCGCTTTTTGCGATGTTTGCCGTTCCGGTCTTGCCGAACAGCTGCCATTTCTTTAATCTTGCCCTCGTACCTGTTCCCTCATTAACAACGCCGACCATAGCTTCGCTCACAATCCATCTGGCGACTTCCGGCCGGACAACATGGCCGATTCGCCCCGGATTAAGCGATGATTGTTTGAGTTTGATAATTTCACCGTTATTATCGACTATCGCTTTTACAAGATATGGCCGAACTGTACGACCGCCATTGGCAAGTATGCAGAAAGCTCGAACTAATTGGAGCGCTGTTACTGTAATTTCCTGCCCGAAGGGTATTCGAGTTACGCTATAACCCGTCCATTTTTGCACCGGCCATAGCAGACCATTAGCTTCACCCGGCAAATCTATTCCTGTCTTTTTGCCGAAGCCGAAATGTGCCATTCCCTCATAAAGTTTATCTTTGCCGAGCCGCTGGCCGATTTTGGCCATACCAATATTACTCGAATGAGTCAATATCCCGCGCAGAGTCAAATCGCCGTAACCCTGATGATATTCACCGATTCTACCAAAACCCTTGCCGTGGTAGTTTCCATTTTCACAGAATATCTTTTCCTGGTCATTCACAACATTGGCATCGAGTGCGATTGCCGCCACAATTGGTTTTATAATGCTGCCCGGCTCAAACTCATCAGTTATCACCCGATTACGAAAATTATTTGCATCAGCCGAGCGAATATCTCCTGGCTCGAAATCAGGCAGTGTCACCATAGCCAGAATCGCACCACTTTTTGGCTCTGTCACAATTGCCACCGCAGACTCGGCCTCATAGCTTTCATATTGCCTGACAAGCTCTTCTCTTGCAAACTGTTGAATCGTTGCATCAATGGTCAAAATAATTCCGCACCCGTCTTTACCATGTTTGCCGGTTGAGATGGCCGAAGGTCTAATCGGACGACGGCGTACATCTGCAAAGAAGAATCTTTCAGATGCGACACCGCTAAGTTCCTTGTCGTATTGTAGCTCTATTCCACCAAGACCACGATTGTCGATGCTTGTAAAACCAACCGCTTGTGCCGCCAGATTTCCCATCGGATAATATCTTTGCCAGTCGGCTTGAACGCCGATACCGTGTATCTTCCGTGCCGCATCGCACTGGTTTTCATTGGCCTTTTCTTTTATCCTCACGAAGCCAGGATTTTTGCTTTCCACAATAAGTTTACAAATTTCATGGGCTCCCAAATCGGTAATCGTAGAGAGTCTGTTGGATGTATCCTTGGGGTCCTTGATAGCCCGCGGCTCGGCGAAAATAGTTTGGATTTTATTACTCGCAGCGAGAACTCTGCCTCTGCAATCGAGAATCGCTCCTCGCTGGGGTCTTTGAGGCACTCGCCCTTGCTGTTGGTTAATACACAATGAATTATAGTGGCTGCCTCGGTAATATTGCAGATAAAAGCACCGCCCCAACAATGCAGCAAACACCACAATTAAAAGCAGCAAAAAAGAAATAGTAAGTCGGATGCTTCTATTGTACATCTTAATCTGTCTGTGGTTCAAGATGCTGCGAAAGAGCAGCTGGATTTATTATGCCTTCCAGTTGAAGCTGTTTTTGCCAGAGCTGTTGTTTCAATTGGCTTTGCTCAATATCCTGTGCACAAAGCTTATAGTAAATGCGGTCGTTGACGTTATGCAGATAAACGGTAAAAATCAGAATGGCAACAATATAAAAAACAACAAAAAAAAAGCGAAATTGCGACCTCATAATGAATAAACTCTAATAGCGAAACTGAAATGTTTTGGTCATTAGAGAGGATTCGGATTTTGAGTTTGTCCGTTCTCCGTAGTACTACGAAGGATGAATTCCGGATTTCGTGCTTTGGATTTCGATTTTTTCTGTTTTCTTATCGTCCCGGCAGTCTCAATCTCATCCCAGCGATAAGAGTATCCTCATCCTCTAAAATATCAGTGTTTAGTTTGCTTATTTCAGGGTAGAGGTCGCCATTACCGAGCTGCTCAGCAGCAATTTTCCACAGGTTATCACCTTCCCGTACTACGTACACTTTGCTTTGCTTCGTTTCGACATTTTTACTGGAAAGTTGTCTTCGGCCAATGGATTTAACCTTCTCAAACAGTCCACCAGTGAAAGTACTTTCAGTTTCGTTTTTGTCTTGTGTTGTTGTTAGCGACGGTATGATGAGTTCTTGCCCGACGTAAATTTCGCCGGGTGTTTTCAGTAATTTATGATTGGCCTCAAATATTTTTGTGATATTTTGTATTCTGTTACCCTCCTCATCACCGTAAAACTTCTTGGCGATAACAGCTAAGTTATCACCTTCGATAACAACATATGTTTTTGGCCGGCTTGGTTTGGCGGAGCTTTGTCTCTTGGCAGTTATCGTCGCCATAGCAGCCTGTTTAATTTCATCAGCCGTTTTTTCGGTAGAGACATCTTTTACATACGAAGCGCTGTCAGGCAGCGACATTTTAAAGCGGGTGCTTGTATCCTTTTCGATGTTATCAGGAGGCTGCTGTCTTACCGTCTCCATCTGCCTGACCGGTTCGCTCCTTTCGACAACTTCTTTAACCTTACGCTCTTTAGCTCCGAGAGCCGGCAGGTCATTCTGAAAGCTGACCATTTTGGAAGTCAGCTCGTTATTGTTTGCGTTGTGGCGGAGGTTCGGCAGGCCATTGATTAGAAATGCTATGATAAATATAAATAACAGACCTAACAGCAATCCGACTTTGGCATCGCGAGTCATAACGAAAATTCCTTTATACTTCTTAATGTTATTGTTTTTGTGCAATCCTCAATTTTGCACTTCTTGCCCGCCGGTTCTCGGCAATTTCATCTCGGCCTGGCACAATCGGTTTTTTCGTAATAAGCCTGTAAATTCCCCCTTTTTCATTTTGTTTGAAATTATTCTTAACCAACCTGTCTTCTAAACTGTGAAAGCTGACAACTGCTATGTATCCATTTCTTTTTACTATGTCGGACGCCGAGACAAGCAGTTTCTCCAGATTTTCCAGTTCGTTATTGACTGCGATTCTAAGCGCCTGAAAAGTTCTCGTTGCAGGATGTATTCTCGTTCTTCGTTTTCGTCCCGGACGTCCCAGTGCCCTGCACACTATATTTGCCAGTTGGCCTGTCGTTGTTATCGGCTCACTTTTGCGCTGCTGAGCAATAAACCGTGCAATCCGTCGTGAGCCTCTGTCCTGGCCGAACTTATAAATCAAATCAGCTAAAGCTTTTTCGTCTGTATTATTAATTATATCGGCAGCAGTGGTCTTTAATCTTTTGTCAAATCTCATATCCAGAGGCGCATCCTCAAGAAAGCTAAGCCCCATCTCAACATCGGACAGTTGCACCGAGCTGACGCCCAAATCTGCCAGTATAAAGTCAACCTTTTCTATGCCTTGCTTGTGGACTTGCTCTGCGATGTGAGAAAAGTTGCAATGTATCAAAATAACCTTGCATGCAAGGTCTTTTAATTTAAATTGGGCCCTTCGGACTGCTTCCTTGTTAGCATCCAAGCCGATTAACACTCCCTCAGGGCCCAGGGTTTTGCCGAACAGATAACTATGACCTCCTTGTCCTATGGTCGCATCGACCATCACGCCATCCGGCGGTAAAGTTATCTGCTCGGTTAACGTTCCTGCAAGAACCGGAATATGCTCTACTATCGGACCATTCACCTCTATCGTATTGCGTCCAGCGTATCGGATTTCACTCAATAATTACAATGCACTAATTGCCTGTCTCACGTGATTTGAGCAGTTGTCATTGCGAGCGCAGAGTTTTATTTAGCCCACAGCTACTGCATTTTGCTGCTCTTTAAGCTGCGTAACAGTGGACGAAAACTCAACCTTGGAAAAGGCGCTATCAAGTTCTTTCAGATGCTCCAGCCGTTCAGAAAGAACCGCCAGCGAGGCATACGTCTGTTCGTCAGCTTCTCTTTCACCACAGAGACTTTTTTCTACAACCTGACAATGATTCCAATCCCCTTCAATCATTTTGTCACCGCGTTGAAACTTATAGTTCCTCATTTTGTTTTTGCAGGACTATTTGTCTTGCCTGCGACACCTGCTTTTGATATTGAGCCATATTGTCTGCAAGATACTGTTCCCAGCTCTCGCTGTTCCACAATTCGATATGGTCTCTGACCCCGACAAGGGTAATTTTGTCTTTCAATCCCGCTCTTTTACGCAGTTTTTCATTCAGCAGCAGTCGGCCTTGCCCGTCCAGCTCCAGCTTGCTGGCCAGAGCAAAGCTGATTCGCTCGAATGCAACCGCCTCATCAGGAGCTACATTGCCCGGTGCTATCGCAAGGGCAATATGCTCGAAGTATTTCTCCGGGTATAGGCAGAGTATCCCGTTTGCACCGAAGACGAGGTAGAAATTGCTGCCGTGCTCCTCGGCATCGATTTGGTTCCTTAGTTTGTTGGAGATAAGGACTCTGCCTTTGTTATCGACAACGTGCTGGTATTCGCCTGTTAATAAAAGCATGGTTTTCTTCCCACTCAAAGTATCTTATTTGGGGAATTATACCACTTTTTACCACTTCGTCAACAAATAAGTTCTACTTTTTGAGATTTTTTTCAAGGTTTTTTTATAGGACTGTTATATGAAGGAGCTAATTCACGCAGCCAGAAGTGGTTATGGTTATATCAGCTGTTTTTCGGACTAAATAGATTTTTCCCTGCGTCTGACTTTTTTTCACATTGTTCTGTGAATTTAACAATTATTTAATCCCGCGTGAAACGCGGGATTGTTTAGCCCCGACCCCTGCTTGCCCTTCGTGGCATTAGCAAAGGATGGGTGGTCGGGGGTTTGTTTAGTGCTTTAGCCGTCGCCGGTAATCCTGCCCTGAGCTTATTTACAAATCCTCCGGATGTGGTACTCAAGTCTCTTGCCCTGGTCTTCCAGATGCTCTTTCAAAGCGTATGCCTCTTTCAGCCAGTAGCAGGCATCAGGATTGTTTATCAATGCCAGCGTCGCTCCGAGGTTTTCAGCCGTCCTGCAATAATACTGTGGATACTTGTCCTTCTTCCATATCTCTAGCGCCGCTTTGTAGCAATCTATGGCATCCCTGATGTTTTTAGCTCGCTCCTCAGGCGTTATCGTTGGCAAAATCTTATAGGCATTTCCCAGATGGTTCACAGTTTTTGCATAGTCAACTGGATACTTGTCCTTCTTATAAATCTCCAGCGCTGCTTTGTGGCGGTCTATAGCCGCCATGACGATTTGAGTTTGCTCCTCAGACGTCGCTGCCGGCAAAGCAATATAAGCAAGTCCCAGCTTGTTCTGCGTGCTGGCATAGTCAAACGCATATTCGTCCTTCTTGCAAATCTCCATCGCTGCTCGGTAGCATTTTATGGCCGCTCTGACGTTTTGAGCTCGCTCCTTAGACGTTGCTGATGGCAAAGCCATATAAGCGTTTCCCACGTTGTTCTGCATCCTGGCATACTCAACCGGATACTCGTCCTTTTTGTAAATCTCCAGCGCTGCTCTGAAGCATTCCATGGCTGCTCTTACATTTTTGGCTCGCTCTTCAGCCGTCGGCTCTTGCAAATCCATATAAGCTGCTCCCATATTGTTCTGAGTCGCAGCATACTCAACCGGATACTCCTCCTTATTAAATGTCTTTAGGGCTTTGTTGTAATGTTCAACGGTTTTTCGCTCATTGTCATCGACTGTCGTCTGGGAGATAAACTTTGGTCTCGTTTTATTCCCATCCGAGTTCTGGGCCGCAGGAGGTCCGGGTTTTCCTCGCCATACATATCCCGCGATGGCTATGATAAAAGCTGCTGTTAGAAAAGCTGCAATTAGGGTAGTAGTCACTTTCCCCCAAAGCAGCCGGGCCGTAAAGAATTTTATTCGAAGGGACATCTCAACTTTACCTGTATTTTGCCTTAAACTTTTTAATCCGTCAACTTAGAATCGAGTATAGAGCATCGCTTGTCCGCCGTAGCCTTGTGCGAAGGCGGAAGTATCCAGCATCGAGTATCAAGTATCGAGTTATTTAACCGGACTTAGCTTAAACAGGACTACATCGTGAGAACCGATTTCAAAGTCAATATTTTTATTGGTTTTGCCAAGCGTTTTTCTCTGCCACAAATCACGAACCTTATGGGTGCCTTTTACAAACCAGAGGTGCGACCAGTTTAACCTGATTTTCATAGGTTTATCGCTGCTGTTGAAAAAGCACACCGCCCAGTTTTTATTTGATAATTCTTTGACCCAGATTTCTTTACCCGGCTGAATCATAAACTGATAACCCTGTTTGCCTAACGGGTCCTGGTCGATAGCAATAACTTCTTTGTTGGTAAGAATGTCATGGACCTCATCGGACATCTTTCTGACGTCATTGCCCGCCATTAAAGGCGCCGCCAGCATACACCACAAGCTGAAATGTGCCCTCGATTCTGCCGGCGTCAGTCCCGGATTACCAACTTCCAGCATGTCAGGGTCGTTCCAGTGGTCTGGCCCTGCATATTTTTCCAGTCCTACCTGGCTGTCTAAGATAAACTTCCATCCCGTGCTGTACACTTCCTGGCAGTCATAGCAGTCTGTTATATCGCCGGTCGTTCTCCATAGGTGGCCGACGTCCTTTGCCCACAGCCATGGCTTGTTACTGCCCCATTCGCAGAGACTGAATACGACCGGTCTGCCTGCGGCGTATAAAGCGTCCCGCATTGTCTTGAAAGTCTCTTCGGCATTGGCTGTGCCGTGTTCGCACCAGTCGTACTTCAGATAATCTACGCCCCACGAGGCATAGCTTCTGGCATCCTGATATTCATGTCCGCGTCCGCCCGGATAGCCGGCGCATGTTTTTGTCCCTGCACAGTTATGGATTCCGAATTTGAATCCTTTTTCGTGAAGGTAATCGCCTAAGGCCTTCAGGCCGCTGGGGAATTTCCTTGGGTCGGGTACGATATTGCCATTGGGGTCTCTGGTCTTGGTTTCCCACCCGTCGTCGAGGACGATGTATTTGTAGCCGGCCTCCCGCATCCCGCTGGAGATAAGTGCCTCTGCCATTTCTTTGACCAATTTTTCATTGATATTTATTCCGAAGGTATTCCAGCTGTTCCAACCCATCGGTGGTGTCAGCGCAAGCCCTTCAAATTTCTTAGACTCAGTCGAGACTGGCAGTAAGGGTTCATTGTTATCCTGAGCGGATTGGGCAGTACATCCATTGTTGAAATGGACTGTCAAACACAATATCAGCAAAATAATGATTCTTCTCATTTCGGTTATCTCCTTAAATCACATTTTTTATTTATGTTTTTTATAGTTTCCGATTATATACGACCCATCCCCAACGTCAACTTATTTGGTGGTTTTCGTTTAGCCCTTGTCCGCCATCTATTTGGTGGAGTCGCCGGTACGGCGACGCAAAAGTGTCATTGCGAGGCCAAAGGCCGTGGCAATCTTGTATTTAGCCCCCACCCTGCGTGGTGGGGGTTTTTTTATTCATTTACCCACCCTGCGTGGTGGGGGTTTATTTAACCCAACGCCTGTCCCGAATCTTTCTATTGGGATTTATTGCGGGGTTTCTTTACCCCCCACGTTTATCCACCGTCTTTTTTGGCGGATTTCACGCGGGGTTGCCCATGTGAGGTATGCTTTGTTTTGCTTCGGCGTTTGCGGCGCTGTTTCTGTTTGCGAATCTTCTCGGCCTTTAATGCCGCAGGACTTTTTGAGCCCATTTTTTCATGTTCGACCAGCTCACACAATCGTTTTCGTGCATAATACCGGTTCAGCCCCTGCG
>CAZOQJ010000024.1:0-24038 GCA_964581905.1 uncultured Pirellulales bacterium | reverse complement strand
AGTCTATTTTATATCAGCTTCGGGTCCTAATATGGTTTATGATATATTTACAGATGCAAATATTGTTACCTGGAACATCGGGACGCTGTCACCCGGTGATTCAAATTCCGTTACACTAACAGTTGTGGTTAATGAGCGTGCTGAGCCATTAGAGACAATTACCAATCTTTGTGAAATAGAAGGCGACCAGTATCGCAGTTTCGCCGCGTTAGATACCAATGTATGCTGCTATGGTGGTGACATCATCTATGTGGATGGGAGTGCTACTGCTGGTTTTGATACTGGCACCACGTGGGCCAACGCCTATCTTGATTTGCAGGATGCCCTTGAAAGGGCCGATGCCGGCTGCGGCAGCCAAATCCGGGTAGCTGCGGGGACATACCAGCCTTCGAAAAGGACAACCTCCAGCGAACCCGAGAGCGCTACATTCCAGTTGCTTAACGGCATACCCATTTACGGCGGATTTCCATCCGGCGGAGGACAACGCAACTGGACGGTAAATGAAACCATCCTTGACGGTACTTTGAGTGAGGTTGATGGTACCTTGGGTGAGTCTGGGCTGTACCGAATAATGCAAGCCGAGAATGTCAATGAAGCAACTATTCTTGATGGTTTTATTATAAGAAATGGCTTATACGGAATAAAATGTTTTGATTATGCTGAACCGAATATAATCAACTGTAAAATTGAGCATAATAAAGAACGGGGGATTTATTGCTCTAGTTCCAATCCGAACATAATTAACTGTGTGATTGTCAATAACGGAAACGCAAGTTTTATAGGTGGTGGAATCTACTGCCATTATTCTTCGCCGAAGATAACAAATTGCACACTTATAAAGAACACTGCCAATGAAGGTGGCGGGATTTATAACATCAGCTACTCTTCGCCAATAGTAAAAAACTGTATCCTCTGGGACAACTCTACTTACGAGATAAGTGGTAGCGGAGCTATTGTAACCTACAGCGACATTAATCAGGTGGGCTACTCTGGTAATGGCAATATAAACGCTGACCCGTGTTTTTATAATCCAGATGACCCTAATAGCTTTCATCTTATGGCAGATTCACCCTGTATCGATAAAGGCAACAACTCAGCAGTCCCAACATCTATTTTAACTGACATCGACGGCGAAGACCGGATAATAAACGGTAAAGGCGATCCTAACGTGGATATGGGTGCAGATGAATACTACTTGAGCCCTGCTGATTTTAATCATGATGAGATTGTAAACTTTATCGATTACGCAATGTTTGCTAATGCCTGGCAAACAGATAATGCTGATATTAGTTTGGATGACGATATCGATGTTGATTACAACGACCTTGCTCTGTTCTGTAAAGACTGGCTGTGGATAGCTGCGTGGAATCAGACGTTAAGGTCGATGATGAGCGAGGGTATGGGCGGAGGTATGGACCAAGGTCTCGGACTTATGGATGAATCCTATTTATCAGCCCAAGCAGAGCAGCAGCCGGAACAAGTTATCCAGCTTGATATTGAAGAGCTCCTAAAGTGGCTTGAGGAGCTCTGGCTCGACCCTGAGATACGAGAGGTCATAACCGAAGATGAATGGCTGGAATTTATTGAGAGCGTAAAAAATAGCGAGTAACAAAATCATTTTGTTTGCTTTAGAGCAAATTCAGTCGAAAGACGTTTGCCATTAGGACACAGGCAGGTCGCCTGGATGATACAGTTTTTGTCGCTTTCCGGCTCGAAAGGCAAATTGAATTCGTAAGCCCTCAAAAAATCCCGCCAGTATTTGTTATTTTCAACCGGCTCGGTCAAATCGGTATCCGGCCAGATAACAATTCTCCTGCCCTTCGGCTCAGATGAACGCTGAGCGTATTCATACAGCTCAAAACGAAATACGACCGGCGCCTTAATCTGAGAACCAAACCAGTCGAGTAAGCTGACATAAACCTTCACACCCGATTGGCCTTGTGCATCGTCAGCGTGGATGAGCTCGGTCAGCGGCAAAATACGGACTTTCGCCAGAACATAAAATGTTTCCGGCATCGGCTCGGTAACTACCTGCGACGGTTCACAACCGGCGTGGAGCAAAAGAAGTATAAAGGAAAATATAAAAAGTAAAATTGTAGCTGATTTCATAAATTTATAAGTCCTCATCAAGTATATGGCCAAGGTGGTGCTTCTTCGCCCGCAGATAATCGATATTGTGTTTGGTCGGCTTAGCCATTAATGGTATCTGCTCAACAATCTTTATGCCGTAAACCTCAAGTCGGCTTATCTTCTTGGGATTATTGGTCAGTATCCGTATATTCGTAAGACCTAAATCTCGACAGATTTGAGCACCAATTCCATAATCCCGCCTGTCAGGCATAAAGCCGAGCTCAATATTGGCCTGGACGGTATCGAAACCCTGCTCCTGAAGTTTGTAAGCCCGCAGTTTATTGGTCAGGCCGATGCCCCTTCCCTCCTGCCGCAGATATATCAATGCGCCCTTGCCCTTCCGTTCAATCATCTTCATTGCAGTTATCAATTGGTAGCCACATTCGCACCTTTGCGAATGAAACAAATCGCCGGTCATACATTCCGAATGCACCCTTACCAGCACGGGTTCCGTGTGTTCGATTGGTTTGCCGTTTTCATCAAGCTCACCCACACCACCTTTGCACAATGCCAGATGCGGCTCAGACGAGGTTATGCTCTCATAGCCGATTAGCTTGAACTCACCATAGTCGGTCGGTAAATTCACACACACAAAGCGCTTTACCTGGCTCTCACGCTGGAGACGGTATTCTATCAGCTTGGCGATTGAGGCGATTTTGAGATTGTGTTTTTTGCAAAATTCAAGCAGCTCCGGCACTCGTGCCATCGAGCCATCTTCGTTCATAATCTCGCAGATGACGCCGGCTGGTTTTAATCCTGCCAGGCGCATTAAGTCAACCGCTCCTTCGGTCTGGCCGGCTCGAACCAGTACGCCGCCCTGGCGAGCGCGTAGCGGAAATATATGGCCTGGCCGTACAAGGTCGCCTGATTTTGCACCGTCGGCGATAGCAACCTGAACTGTCTTCGCCCTGTCGGCGGCGCTAATACCGGTGGTTACCCCTTCAGCAGCATCGATACTGACGGTAAAGGCCGTTCCAAACCGGGCAGTATTATCAGTTGTCTGGGGATATAAACCCAGAGAGTCGCATTTTTCGGCAGCGAGCGGCAGGCAAATCAGCCCACGACCATATTTGGACATAAAGTTAATAATTTCAGGCGTTACCTTCTCTGCCGCGCAGACCAGGTCCCCCTCGTTTTCACGGTCCTCGGCATCGACAAGAACAATCATTCTGCCCTGACGAAGCTCTTCCAAAATTTCCGGTATTTCACTAAATTGTACTGCCATACTTTCGTAGCTCTTGAAAAGCATCTCGCAATTTTTGTCGCTCAACATTAACCACTATTATTTGCCTGGTTCTGTTCGTACTTCTCAATATATTGACTTCCCATACGGATGTAAATAAGAGTAGCTATAATAGCGGTTCCTGCTGCAGACCACCAGAGAACTCTCAGAAACCATATCCACCAGGGCAAAACGCCGGAGACTTCAGGCCCAATCAAAATTCCCGCCACCATCGATAACTGCAGGGTATTTGCGAACTTACCAATCATGGCAGGTGCGATAAGAATCTTTGAAGTTATAAAGTAAACAACGAGGAAACCAATCAGTAAAAACAGGTCTTTACCGATTATCAAAACGACGACGGTCGTCGGAAGCGGAAAGCCCTCAATATGGCCCCGCTGCGAAACCAATAACAGGCAGGCACAGGTGATGAGTAATTTGTCGGCAACCGGGTCTAAAAAAGCACCGAGCTTGGTAGCCAGTTTTTTTGCACGGGCCAGATAGCCGTCAATGCCATCACTGATTGCCATAAACAGATATACGACAATTGCAATATATCGCATTATATTGCCAAGCTCCGGCTGATTTATCTTCAGCATGCAGATTACAAAAGGAACTATCAACAAAATCCTGAGAATCGTAAGCCGATTTGCCCAATTCAATTTCATACTACGCCCATTTATTCTTTACAGCATATACCACCATGTCCGCTGAAGCTTCGCTTCAGCACCACAAGCCAACATATTAAATCCTTGGGCCAAATTTAGCAATAGATTATTGCTTGACAGAAACTTACACAGCGATATAGTTTTGAAGGTATTCTCAATACCTGTAGCTTCTTACACAATATGATATACGGACGATAAAACTATGGCTGTATTAAATGTAAATATCGACCACGTGGCGACGGTAAGGCAGGCCCGCCTGACCGATGAGCCGGACCCAGTCTGGGCAGCAGTCGAGTGCGAGCTGGCCGGCGCTAACGGAATTACCATCCACCTTCGTCAGGACAGACGCCACATAAACGACCGCGATGTTCGGCTGCTGAAGGAAACAGTCGCCTGCAAATTAAACCTCGAAATGTGTATGGCTGAGCCGATTGTCAAAATCGCTGAGCTTATTATGCCGGACCAGGTAACATTAGTGCCGGAAAAAAGAGAAGAGCTGACGACCGAAGGCGGCCTCGATTGTTCTAAATATAAAAAACGCCTTACTGAGGTGGTAAAAAAAATGCACAAAAAAGGCATTTTAGTAAGTACTTTTATTGTGCCTGATAAAGTGCAAATTCTCGCCTCGGCTCAGACCGGCTGTGATGCCGTTGAACTGCATACAGGTATGTATGCAAACGCCAAAACCCAAAGGGCTATTAAAAAGAGATTATCAGAGTTGGAACGTGGCCGTGACCTGGCGATGGAAAACAATCTTATCGTTCACGCAGGACACGGCTTAACATACCGAAACATCGGTCCGGTTGCAGGTATAAAGGGTATTTATGAATTCAATATTGGACACAGCATCGTAGCCAGAGCAATCTTTGTCAGCATTAGGCAGGCAACCGTAGAAATGATAAATTTGATAAACAAATATAGTTCGTAGTTGTCATTTCATAGCCCATAGATAACCAGCTATAAACTATGAACAACGAACTATGAACTATTAACTTTTGATGTAGGAGACTAAAAATGTTTACAGGGGCAATGGTGGCGCTTGTAACGCCCTTTCAGGATGGAGAAATTGATTTTCAAACCCTTGATGAGCTGGTAGGTTTCCAACTGGAAAATAGTATAGATGCAATAGTACCGGTGGGTACGACCGGCGAATGTCCGAGCTTAAGTCACCAGGAGCATAAGCAGGTCATAGAAAGAATCATTAAAGCCGTAGGTGAAGCGGTACCTGTAATTGCCGGTGCCGGTTCAAACTCAACATCTGAGGCAATCGAACTGACAGAGTTTTCGAAAAATGTCGGTGCTGATGCGACCCTGCAGGTCTGCCCCTACTATAACAAACCCACGCAGGAAGGCTTTTATCAGCATTTCAAAACAATATCAGAAAAAGTCGACCTGCCGATAGTATTGTACAACATACCCGGACGATGCGGCGGTACAGGTTTAACTGCTGAGACAGTCGCTCGGTTATCCAAAATTGATAATATTGTTGCAATCAAAGAGGCAAGCGGCCGTTTGGACATGGCCAGCGAAATAGCAAATCTCTGCGATATAACCATCTTATCAGGCGATGATTCCCTTACTCTTCCCTTAGCTTCGATTGGTGGTAAAGGTGTCATCAGTGTAGTTGCCAATATTGTTCCAGCCGACGTTAAAGCAATGACCGATTTAATCCTTGAGGGGGACCTGGTCTCAGCGCGGCAATGGCATAAGAAACTATTTACGCTTTGTAAAAATTTGCTTAGTTTGGCAACCAATCCTATACCCATCAAAGCAGCGATGGCAATGCTGAATATGTGCTCAGAGGAATTGCGTTTGCCGATGACACCACTTGAAGAGAGTAAAAAATCTATCCTCAGACAGATTTTAAAAGATTACGGCCTGTCAATCTAAAAATACCTTCTGCTTATTTCTGAGGTTCGATAAAATCAAGCTTACACTTCCTTAAACGCGGTGTGTGCCTTATCCCTATATAAGTAATTATAGACCTTTTTCTCGGCCTGCTTCGCTAAAACAGTGGATTTACACTTGACTTTATATATTAAAATAGGTACAATATATATATGGTTGCAGGTTTTATATCCTTCATTTTACGAGTCTTGCTCGTCGTGATTCTCTGGTTCTTGGTATGGCGGTTTATAGAACCAAAAACACAGCTTATGCGTGTAGCCAGAGCTGCATTATTTGTACTCTGCTTATTGTGTGTGCTGTTAATGTTAAAAATCACCGGCAGCAATTAACCACCGGTGATTTTTTATTTTACCATCTTCTTAGGCGTAGTTATCAATCTCTTGTTGCTTATCTTTCTATTCCGGTCTTTCTTGTCTTCTTTTATGCGACATAACACAATCGCATTTCGAAGTTATTATCAACTTTCTCAAGTATTATCACGTAATCGTGAAAATACTTGATTGTTCAACAAATCAAATTTGCTAAACTACGCTTTTGTTGGCTAAAATCTGTAACTTTATACCACAGCTTTCTTTCTGTAGAACATCCAAAGAATAATACTCAAAGCAATCAGGCCGACAAGCCCCTTCTCGCCTAAGGCGGTGAGTAATGCGGTAAGATTAGGAATAACTTGTCCAAAGAACAGAACCGATGGGCCAAACAGAATCTCCAGAACAATGCCCAAGGCAATCAGCAACAGAAAAATTTCCGTAATCTCACCAATCCATTTTTTTGTTTCTTCCAGAAATCGCATCATTATGTCTCCTAAAATAATACTACATAAACTATAAAACATTACACCTACGCTATGCAGTTTATTCGGTCTTTCCTCTAAGTTTCTTTAATAATATCAGACGCAACAAATTTTTTGTGCTCAATACTCGCTCTCAAGTCTTAATTATCATTAATGGCTCTACCGATAAAAGTGCTTCTAAAAACGCATTATCAGTATTGGTATTGAGGATATTTGGCTTGCCGGACTAATTATTTCTTTATATGCCAAAACCTGCAAGAGTGCGTCTATTCTGCGGAATAAATTGCTTGCCAAAAGTACTTTTAAGCTCTTCAGGAAGGCCCAAAGCGGTGTATCAGAGGTCACTTTTCTCTTGAAAGGACGCCATGATATGTTTGAATTGTGGCGGAAACCATATTGCTGACTGTATAGTTTTCCCTTAAATTCTTTTGTGCTGTTTGTGCAATTTTTCGGGCAAAATCCGGCCTGTCGAGCAGGCGCTGTAAACAGCCATATATACTTAACTCATCATTAGGGTCGAAAATAACAGCTGTTTGGCCCTCAATAATCAAATCATCAACCCCGCCCTTGCAGGCAGCTACGGATGAGCCAATACTCATGGCCTCCAGCAATAAAGGATTAAAATTGATGCTCGGCTGGGGCTGAATGAAAATATCTCCTGCAGCGAGAACTGTCCGCCAGGGCCTCAATTTTGGAACTATAGTAACAGTCTGTGATAGACCAAGCACCGTTAACAATGTTCGAAGTTGTCTCTCAGCTCGCCCGCTGCCCACGACTACCATCATAAATTCGTAACCGTCGACCGACAAGTGCTTGACTGCGTTAAATAGTTTCTCAAAGTCATCCACTTTATCAAAAGTTTGAGCTGACATTAAAGTGGCCAGTCGAGATGGCTCACGAAAGCATCCAGCGCTCTCCCCCGTAAAGGTACCTATGTTTATCTGCTCAATCCGCTCAGTTAAGCGGGGATAAACTGCGGCAAAATTATCAGCTATAGTTTTAGACGGCACGATAATTTTCGCACATCGCTTCGACGAAATAGAAAGCCGACCTCCATCCTGCGAAGTACAACTTTTATAGAGTATGGACCATCGCTTATGTAGCGAATTAACCGTCAATATATAGGGCAAGCACAATTGACGAGCTAACTGCCTTGTCAGCGATGCCCCACTTTCACATAAACAATGTAGAATAGTAGGCTTAAATTTTGCAAGCTGCTCAATGAGTCTTTTCCTATTTAACCACTCCATCAAAGGAAGTTGTAAAACAGGATACCTAATGACCTCAACAGACCCGGAGATAACAAAATCCATATCGCTGCCCGGTGGACATACCAAAACAACAGGAATTGATTCATCTGCCAAACCGGCTAAAAGATGCTCTAAGAATATCGAATAATCTGATACCGTTTGCTCTGATGCAATCAAGGCCAACCGAAGCGATTTATTTTGAACATATTCCCCAGATACGTCTGTATGATTCTCATTCATCCGTGAACTCTTAATTAGATTTAATGAGGAGCATTTCGAATAGGACCATATAAGTTCAAATTACCAGAGAACTAAACAATATATTATCAGAAAAATTGAATCCTGGCTATCGCAAAACCTAACAAGAAGAAAGAACACATGGACAGGATAGCAAAGATTACTTTTATTCTTAAGCTCTTGTACACTTTTACTCCTGCTAAGTATTAGCGAATGAAGACATTTTTTTCTCGTAAGTAATGTTTTGAAAGTACGTTATAGATAAAATTGTTCTTATGCCAAAAGGCGTGATTCCGATAATAACATAAAAATTTTTCAAAAATCCCAAGAAAATGCTTGACTTATACATAAAAATATGTTTATGAGAAGATAATTAGGGATGATAAGTTAAATGTTTAAAGGAGTGAACCTATGAAAAGAATAGCAATTGTTTTTGCATTGGGGGCAATGTCATTATTCTCAGCAAATACGTATGCTACCCTCACAACTGCCACGGTTAATATCAAGGCAATGATCGATGGAAGGGATTGGTTGACCATATCCGGGAACTCCCTAAAATGGCAGCATCTCCTTCCTTTTGCAGCTGTTGGTCGTCACTGGGGCAGCAACGAACCAACAATAATCACCACAACGCTTAACGGTGTTACGCAAATGGACAATGTAAGTTGGTTTCCTGATTGGCCAGAGGCTCCACCAGTGGAAATCCGATATGCGGCTTCTTCCTCGGTTTTTACAGGATTATTCCCAGACATACCGACCACTGGCATGGTCATAAAAAATGTTACCTTGATTCCGATAGATAGCCGTTGGGATATAACATTGAAAGAATTTACCGAGGATAGTGTGATTATTGAATTCAATGACAATCCTCCTGCAAGCCACTATTGGTACGAAGCACAGATTATCATCGAGATGGTCCCGGAGCCGACAACAATGCTTCTATTTGGTTTAGGTGGATTGGCATTGCTGAGAAAACGAAGGAAGTAAGAAGACAGAAGTTAGAAGTACGAAAAAAGTAGAATACTTATCAAATTCAGGGGCTGTGAGCTAATGCTTGCAGCCCTTTTCTTGTGTTTTCTTTATCATCGTAGTTAGAATTGCGATCAACTCATTACATTCGCTTAACAGACTTGCAAGCTTTTGCGAGGAGAATATCTCAGAGGCGACAAGAAGCCGGGGCCAATAGTGGGTTTCTCTGGCCTCTTTGCGAGCGATGGAGTATTTTGATACGAAATCAGCCCGACTTTGCCCTGCTTGTCCTTCTTCCACATTTGCGCCAATCGAAGTGCCTGACCGAAGCAATTGGTTACCAATGGTTCGTTCTGCGCCTGATTTTCTATGCAATTGCCGACATAGTTTTACAATGCGCACAGCAAATTGAAACGTCCTCTCACACAAATCCCTTTTTGTTATTCTTTCCTTACTTTGTACTTCGCTCTTCATACTTCGTACTTCTTCGGCGTTCACCTTTGCGGAGCATGTGTGATTTGTTTTGCCAGCTCGTCTAATAAAGCGTGCATCTGTGGGTCGGAGTTTTTTTCGTTGTCGATTTTGCTGCAGGCGTGCATAACGGTAGTATGGTCTCGGCCGCCCAGATGGCCGCCAATTTCCTCGAGACTGTGCCTAGTTAAACTCCTGGCTAAATACATACAAATCTGACGCGGTTCCGTAATGCTCTGGCTGCGTTTTTTGCTCTGCAAATCAGCGAGGCGAACGTCGAAATGCATAGTTACTACATCAATAATGTCAGTGATGCTTATATGTCTGGCTGACGCTTCAATCAGCCCTTCCAGAGCTTCCCTGGCCAAATCGAGTGTAATCTCTTTGCCTGTCGTGGTTGCAGTGGCATAAATGGCCGTCAAAGCACCTTCCAGTTCCCTGATATTTGCATGCACTTTGTGGGCGATATATTGAGCTATTTCAATGGAAATACTCAGACCTCGAAGATGGGCCTTTTTTTGTACGATTGCAACTCTTGTCTCATAGCTTGGCGGGTCTATCCTTGCGACCAGGCCCCAGTTGAATCTGCTGATAAGGCGTTCCTCGAAGGAAGGCAGCTTGCCGGGAGGACTATCGGCGCTGAGGATAATTTGTTTGCCGTTGTTATAAAGTGCATTAAACGTGTGGAAGAATTCTTCCTGGCTTTGCTCCCGTTCCCGCAGGAATTGAATATCATCGATAACAAGGGCATCAACGGTGCGAAACTGACTTTGAAAGCCGGCCAGGTTTCCTTGCTCGATTGCTCTGATAAAACGATTGACGAAACCTTCACAGCTTAAGAATTGAATTACCGCCCTATCGAATCTTTTTCTGGTCTCGAAACAAACAGCGTGCAGAAGGTGGGTTTTGCCTAGGCCGACACTGCCGTAAAGAAAAAGCGGATTGTAGGTATTGCCCGGCGACTGGCTTATCGCAACACAGCTTGCATGAGCAAGACGATTGCACGGGCCCACTACGAAATCATCAAACGTATAATCAGGATGAAGTTTAAGCTCAGCCACGCTGGGACCGGGACGTCGAGCTGGTTTCTCGTTGGTATCTACTTTGAAATCTACCGCAACAAGATGACCGGTTATTTGCTGAGCAGCACGAGTAAAATTATTTTTGCAATCGTCGCGCAAGAAGCGAGCTGTCGACTCGTCCGGACAGCCGATTTCAAGCGAACCACTATTGAAGTGCAAAACTGTTAGCTCATTGAACCAGGCGCGAGCGTTGGCAGGGTCAAGTACCTTCACCCGCCCCAGTATATCAGCAAAAATAGTGTCAACATCCTTGGACACAGAGACACCATCCTTTGTGAGTCCGCGCTTGATACAAAAAGAAACTATCCATAAGAAAACATCTCTGTTAAGTTTTTCGACCACTATCCCATACCAAGCAGATGTGAACCCCAGCTCCGTTGGCAGGGACAACATTTAGAATCTAACCGGATTTGCTTAGGTTGTCAAAAAAAATTTCTCTTCTCATAACAAAAAAAAACAGATATATCTAATCCCTCGTTTTACTGGGGGGCCGCCCTGTGGGTTGTTTAGCTTGATTTTTTTCCAGTTCACGATAACATCAGGATGTTAAACCCAAGCGTATCACGGGCTTCCAGCCCGTGATACCACGGCCAAGCCTGTCCTGAGCGCAGTCGAAGGAATGGCCGTGGTACATTGGAACCTCCGACGAGGTTCAGAAAACTTCGTATTTATAGGGATAAATAATGGGAATTTTTTCAAAAACGGCTGGGTATCTTAAAAACCGGCTGGGTAAAACACGAGCTAAAATCAGCACCTCACTTTCATCAGTATTGACTTTGGGTAGAAATATTGATGAAAATTTGCTCGACAAACTGGAAGAGACGCTCATAAGCGATGATATCGGCGTAGAAACAACGGACAAGCTCATATCTGAACTGCGTCAGGCTTACCGCAACAGGCAAATCGCCACAACTGATGAAATAAAGCCGTTTCTCAAAGAACACCTTAAAAGCTACTGGCCCGAACGTGACAGGCAACCGCATCTCGCCGAGTCCGGACCGACCACCATTCTGGTTGCCGGCGTTAACGGTACCGGCAAGACCACAAGCATTGCCAAACTCGCCTATATATTCAGCCGGAACAATAAAAATGTTATTGTTGCCGCCTGTGACACCTTCCGAGCCGCAGCAGTGGAGCAGTTAAGCATCTGGGCCGAGCGGATAGGCGTCCAGATTATCAAGCATAAATCCGCAAGCGACCCGGCTGCGGTCGCCTTCGATGCCTGTGAAGCTGCCGTCGCAAGGGCAGCGGACATCCTGATTCTCGATACAGCCGGGCGGCTGCATACAAAAAAGGACCTGATGATGCAGCTGATTAAAATCAGGGACGTGGTGGCCCGTAAAATTCCCGGTGCTCCGAATGAAGTATTGTTGGTTCTCGACGCCACAACCGGCCAAAACGCAATTGTTCAGGCAAAATCGTTCACCGAGGCGATTAATGTTACAGGGATATTCTTAGCCAAACTTGACGGGACGGCACGCGGCGGAATCGTTATCGCCATCAAGGACCAGCTTGACATTCCCGTGAAGTTTGTCGGCCTGGGTGAAAAACCGGAAGATATCGCAGAATTCGACCCAGACAAATTTGTAGAAGCATTATTTGATTGACACCGTATTTAAAATCACTAAAATTGAAGAAAAGCGTTCTTAACCAGTTAACAATTTTGGAGAATACTGAAAATGAAAAATTCACGTATTTTTTTGGTAATCTCAGTTTTATTTCTCGTTTGCTGGTCGGTGGGTGAATCAGCCTTTGCCTATGTTACTGCTTGGGGCCGAAACAACTATGGTCAGAGTTATGCGCCTTCCGGGAGCAACTTCATAGCCATTTCAGCCGCCAAAGCCTATTGTAGTTTTGGACTGCGGGCTGATGGCTCAATATCAGCATGGGGCAGAGACACTTCTAATGTATGCACAGGCATGCCGGGTGGTTCTACACAACAAATTCACGGAGCTAAAGGAGTATGGTGGCAGAGTGAATCCAAGAATTTTGTCGCAATTTCAGCCGGAAGCTACTATGGTCTTGCCCTCAGTGCCGATGGCTCGCTTATTGGCTGGGGTGATAACGGCTACGGCCAGTGCAATGTGCCTACCGGCAACGACTTTGTCGCAATTTCAGCCGGAGGCCACTATGGTCTTGCCCTCAGGACCGATGGCTCACTTATTGGCTGGGGTGATAACAGCTACGGCCAGTGCAATGTGCCTACCGGCAACGACTTTGTCGCCATCGCCGCAGGCTATCAACATTCGCTCGGTTTAAAGCAGGATGGCTCTATCGTCGGCTGGGGCATAAATAATTATGGTCAGGCGACACCGCCTGCCGGTAACGACTTTGTAGCAATTTCAGCTGGTATCGAGCACAACCTCGCTCTCAAGGCCAATGGCTCGCTGTCAGCTTGGGGCCGCAACACTTCTGGCCAATGCAATGTGCCTGCCGGTAACGACTTTGTAGCAATTTCAGCCGGCGGCTCGTATAGTCTTGCTCTCAAGGCCAATGGCTCACTTGTTGCTTGGGGCAGCAACACCTATGGCCAGTGCAATGTGCCTACCGGCAACGACTTTGTCTCAATTTCAGCAGGATGGCAACACAGTCTTGCCCTCAAGGTCGATGGCTCGATTGTTGGCTGGGGCTTAAACTCCGATGGCTCGTGCAATACAGTTAACAGTAGCGGTGGAAGTTTTGTCGCCATTGCTGCCGGATACTGGCACAATCTTTGCATCGGTGCCAATGGCTCACTTATTGGCTGGGGCCAAAACAGCTATGGCCAGTGCAGTGTGCCAGATGGAAACAACTTTATTGCCACCGCAGCCGGAGGCTACCACAGTATTGCCCTAAAGACCAATGGCTCGCTGTCAACTTGGGGTGACAACAGCTTTGGCGAATGCAACGTACCTGCTCCGAATACGGGTTTTATAGCAATCGCGGCTGGTTACTTGCACAGTCTTGCCCTCAGGGCAGAAGGTTCGCTTGTTGCCTGGGGCTGGAATGCCTATGGCCAGTGTGACGTACCTCCTGGTAATGACTTTGTGTCTATTGCGGTTGGCTGGGACCACTGTCTTGCCCTCAGGGCCAATGGTGTGATAGTCTCTTGGGGCTGGAACGGCTATGGCCAGTGCGATGTGCCTGAAGAAAATGGTTTTGTCGCTATTGCGGCTGGGAGCTACCACAGTCTTGCCCTAAGAGCCGATGGTTCGCTCGTTGGCTGGGGCGATAACGGCTACGGCCAATGCGATGTGCCTGCCGGCAACGACTTTGCTGGCATTGCGGCCGGCGGCTACCACAATCTTGCCCGCAGGGTCGACGGCTCGCTTGTTGCCTGGGGCTGGAACGACTATGGCCAGTGTGATGTGCCTGACGGCAACGACTTTATCGCCATTTCGGCCGGTTGCTACCATAGTCTTGCCCTTGCGAATGCTACCGCTGGTCCGACATGCTCCGAGCATCCTGCAGGAGATTTGAATAACGACTGCAAGGTGGATTTTCACGACCTTGCTATCCTTTGCACCAGTTGGGCTGAGTGCAACCTTGACCCGCCAGAGGCCTGCTGGCAGTAATAGAGCCGCGTAGAAGCATTATTCGATTGATTCGCCCTACTTCAACTGCCTCCAGGGCTCCAAGTCTCCCGCGCCAGCATCGGGGGTTGCGGTCGTGATAGGCATATCGACCTTAATATTAGCTGGAAGGCGAGCGGCACAACCAAGTGCATTGTGGCTGACTTTGACCGGAGCTACGATTAGTTCGGGCACACTGTAAGTTTCGAGGAACGAATCGTAAAATGCAGGGTCTTTTTGCGGCATTATGAAAGGTTTATATGCCCTGCCGTTCTCGTCAATGTAACTGAAATACGTCCTGGTAAACAGACCGCCATTTCTTTTGCTGCTGAAGGCTATCCACCGGCTGTTACTCGACCAGCTGTGCCATGACTCCGAATACTCGCTATTAACGGCTAATTTTTGATACTCACCGGTTTTCATGTCCATAAGGTAAAGGTCACTGCTTACCTGAAAAACAGGAAAACAGCCGTATTTACACATACAGAAAACAAGAAAACGACCGTCCGGTGAGATACGAGGCAGCAGAATACTTAAGCCGGTTTCATCAGCCGATAGAACCGTCTCCGGCTGGCCCCACTGGTCGCTTTGAACGTCATAACTGATACGTCTCAATTCATATTTGACCAACTCATAGTGCTGGGGCGGCATCGCGTTGCGGTCTTCCCACAATATTGGTGCACTGCAAAAATAGAGGTATTTGCCATCCGGCGTCCATGTGGGGTATGTCTCCAGCCGATGTTTGTCGGACAGGCCGAGAGCTGTTTTAACCGTTTGACTATCAAGTGTATAATAAGCTATCGCCCCGTCAAGGTCGACGACGTCCCGATTCTCCATCCCTGTGGTATGGAAGAGTTGCCTGACTCTATTCAGAGAATAGGCTGCCAATCGCCCGCTTGGATGCCAGGCGGTGTAACCGAACATTGTCCCAACCTTCTCGACCCTGCTGCCACGTAAACATATCGCCGAACTGCCGTATTGCATGCTGCGAGTACCTATAAACATATTCTCAGCACTATTGTTCAGAAAGCTGTGACAGTTAACGCAGCCGCCACCAAAGGATTCACCGTGAAGCACCACGGATTCGTCGTAATTCTCGAGGTTGCGCTGATAGACGCCGATGTTTCTCCAAAAATTATATATCGGTTTGATAAGGCGGTATGCGATATTGCTGTCGATATCTTCCTTTGCAATAGTATTTTCAATTCTCTGGTACCGGTTCCATCGACCGTGCCCATCTCTCACATAGAGGTCAAAAAACAACTGCCTGCCGCGATTCGCTTTCAACAGCGACCTCCATTGGCGCAAAGGAATCTTGATTTTGCCGCTCCTGCTGAAAACACTAATGGCCTTACCGTTTTCGGAATGTATTTTGACCAGATACTTGCTGCCCGGCTCAAGGACAAGAAAATTCAGAGGCGCTATATTGGCCGGGATGACAGTATCGGCATAATCCGGCTTGATTTTGGCGGGACGGTCGACCGGCGTATAGTCTTCAGGCTCTGCGGGGCCTTTGAGCAGCGTAAATCCCAATGCCGCAATCACAAAGACGCCGAGGCAAAAGACTGTAAGGTAGCCGTATCGGTTTTTCATTGCCATACTCCCGAGACGCCAAAAGTAAAGTAGAAAAAGTAAGTACGGCCGAATCCTGGCGCCAACGCTTGCCGAAGTGCTTGTTTATCATCTCCGAATTTTTCACTGATTTTGTTAAATTCATCGTATTGCCTTAGTATCTCGGCGTTTATCTTTCGGCCACCCAAATCAACCTTTTCCTGTGTTGTGCCTGTATAAAGCAAAATGGCCTCTTGGTAATGTCGAGGGATGCTCTCGTAGCCGAAATCATCGAGGCGAGGCAGGTTCTCGATAAACTTATCCAATTGCCTGGTTAGAAGATAATGGGCCATCAGGTATTCAAAGGCCATTTTATTGTGCCTGTTTGTGCGCAGGAGTGCTTCCAACCATTCACCTTCATGGTAAGTGCCGTAGATATGATCTGTGGTCATCATAACCGAACGCAAGTACTGAATTCTCTTATCATGCTCAAATTGCGGGTCGCCTTCAAGACGCTGTAAAAGGTCCCTCGCTTCTCTGCCGTATATCAGATTCTTGCTCAACGCCCTGAGAAAGACACGAGCCGTTTCGATTTGTCCTTTGACAATGTTTATCAGCGCAAGTTGCTTAAGAATAAACGGGCTGTCGTCGGCCCCCCCCAGGAACTCGTAAGCAACTTTCTCGGCTACGTTAACAATTCCCAGCTCCAGACACACTTCAGCCCGCTCCATAAAGATAGCGTTAACGTGGGCACCGTAGCCACCACGGAAAAAGCAAAAGACCAAATCCGTAGTGTGGTAATTCCGAGGGCAGGCAAACATCTCATCACCCAACTGACCGGTGTAATACAACGCGCGATTCACAGCGTGATTACAAACAGGAAAATATTGCCTCTGAGGAACCTTTCTGGCAGTAGTTAGTACTTCAGGCCACATCCTCCGGCAGGTTAAATGACTTACCTGAATCACTTTCTTCGTGTTCCAGTTGAAAAAAAACAAAACACTCGGCACCGCAATAAGAACCAGCAGAGCTACTTGTACGACCCACTTAAGCCTGCCCAGGTCGAAACGTTTTGCCGTTTTTTCTGGAATCAGGCCAGCCAGCCTCCGGCCCAAGTTAACTAATAAAATAATGACGGGCAGTAAAACGAATAAAACCTCTTCGAAAAGTCTTGCCAATCTTTCCTTTTCCAGGTTTCGCCTTACCGGAGTAAAAGGACTCAAGTACAGGTATACTTCGCCCGTCTCAAGCTCGAAAACATAGGCGCCCAGAAGCCAGCAAACAACAAGTCCGAAGAAAAGATAAAGCACACAGAGAAGGACTTTGCGTCGGTTAAAAAACTCACACAGTGCCGCTAAAGCTACAAACACCAGAGCAGCACTGCCGGCAACATAGTAGGCAATGCCACAAACTATCAAAAATAGAATCACCCGCGCCGCGCCAAGGTGCGGAGATATCTTTTCATACAGAACCGAGAAAAACACAACGACCAATACCGCTACGCCCGTGCTTAATGGGTTCTCGTACCGACCGCATATTATCAACATCAGAAGGGCCGGTACGTAACATATAACCCGCCAGGGACTGTCCGCTGCGATGGTGGTCAGCGAGGCTGTAAGCCGGTAAATCGCCCAGGCGAGCAGGGTGATACACAGGGCACCTAACCAGGAAAAATAGCACAATTGTGTGAGAAATGCCGCCAGGTACTGGCTTGGCCCGCCGGGATAGCTGAGGCAATCCTGCAGAAACAGCCAGCCGGTTTTGAAAAACGGGCTCTTTTGGGTAACCTCGAAACGATGATAGACAAGCTGAGGCTCAATGTATAACCACAGGAAAAGATAAAACACTCCAAAAAATACTACGCAGACCACAGGTAAGCTGCGCCATCGCCCTGATAGATTGTTCGTCAACGACCGCATTCAGCTCACCCTTATATATCAGTCCAAAAATACAAATTATTACGCCGCTAAACCTCATCTCCAATATAACATCAAATCCATAAAAATCCATAAGCTTTTTGGCTGCCTGATACCGAAAGCCCTTATATAGAACTGTCAAATTTCGTTCTAAGTGCACGACTTTACATGGGAAATCCGAGCGGCTGAATAGATGTCCTGGTCTGACTCTTAAAGAATTTATAGTCGAAAGCGGGCAGTCTGTCTAATCGATAATATAGTTGTATTCTTCTACTGCTTGTCTTTTGATATAATACATAAGTCTGGCAAAATGCTTTTCCGGTTCAACTACCTCCCCTTTTCCACCCGGATAAACAGCCCTCAAAATCTCGTTTCTCTCCCACTCATACGGATATATTTCATGTTTCATCGAAAAACCGTATCTTGATAGTATTTCTATAGAAGGAACAGCAAGCGATTCAGGCTTCGCACCGTAACAAATACCAGGAACAATAACCGGTGTAACGAAACCATCATCTAAACCAATATCCATATTTCTTCTTATCATATCGACATGTAAAAAACCTGTGTACCAGTCTCCCCTCATTCTTTCAGATGCATATATCGCGGTACTTTTTGGTTTGGCACCCAGCTTTTTGAGCTTTCGTTCAATAGCCAATGTCATCGCTCTGTCATATGAGTGCTTGGTGTCTTTTAGGGCCTCAACGCCAAGTTTTGTACCCAGAAGATTTGAATATACATCCTCCCATGAAAACGCTGAGTTAAACTCCTGCTCAAATCCGACAAAGTGGACACCAAACCATGTAAGAATTTCATGCCATAATGTTGCGTTATATGCCAAATATGGACCAACTTCAAAAGCAATTATTTCCGCAATTTTTTCTTTCTTCCCGAGGGATAATCTATCCCAGTATTTCGGATAACCAAACTTAACCTTATGCCGTGAATGTTCCAATGACACACTAAATGTAAATTCCTCGTCTTTTTTCATTAAAGCTTTGAAGGTCTTATTTCTAAGATATCTTGTATGGTCGGCACCACATCTTACGTGAATAATATCTATATGGCCGGCTTTACAAGTATACACGATGCCGTTCCTTTCAAAAGGATTTTGGCCATAAGAATGCTCACCAAGCTCTTGCGGTTCACAAAATCTTGGGCCGGGTGGCGGAGTGGGTAAAGTGCCCCAGCGAGTTCTTGGAGCATGGAGATTGCATCCACTTGCAAGAATTATTAAGCAAAATATAGACAAACAGTATTGTATTTTTTCTAACATGATTCCTGCCATCTTTTTATCGGCAGATTTCCCTTGTCAGAAAATCTACAATTCAAGAAAATTATATTATTGGATGGTTTATAAGATGTTCTGTTTTTGGCAGGTCGCCTACCAGAGGCATTGCATATTCAATAAAGGCATCGGTCACACCATTACCTTCGGTGTTAATAAATTCATCCGGCATAGGTTTGCTTTTCTCGGCCACATTGCGAAGCTCTGTGCGGAATAACTCCACCTTGTAATCTTTACCATTACCAACCCTTTTTATCGCAACTGAGCCGTTGTCTTCTTCCATAGCATACTGAACCGCATGACGCCCGCACCACCGTGCTTCTCTGACATCAACAGGAGATTGCAAACCTGCAAAACTTCTCTGTAAATAGCCAAAGGTATCTGCACGAACGCGTTTTGCACCGAGTTTGCTCTTTACCTGCTGGGCCAGAAAGTCAGCCAAAGCGCCCGTACCGGATAGTTGTATATTGCCGTGGGCGTCTGCTTCCACTCCCTCCGCAATTTTTTTGGCCCACATTGCACCGTCAGTGTCACAGATTCCCTCACTAACCGTGACTATACATCGGCCGAGCTTTTTATAGACCTTTTCTACATCGCTAATGAATTTATCCATCAAAACAAGTCTTTCAGGAAAATATACCAGATGTGGCCCATCATCGTCTCTTTGTTTGCCTAATGCAGTTGCGGCCGCCAAAAAGCCGGCATGTCTACCCATAATTACATCGATTTTTACTCCCGGCAAAGCCCTGTTATCCATATCGTCACCCATTAAAGCACAGGCCTCAAATTTAGCTGCGCTTCCGTAGCCGGGACAATGGTCGGTTACAAGCAAATCGTTGTCTATAGTTTTGGGAATGTGGAAGGACCGTATATCAAAGTTAACTTCATCGGCTACTGTATTAATGATATGCGCGGTATTGGCTGAGTCGTTGCCTCCAATGTAAAAAAAGTATCTGATATTTCGCTTTTTGAATACTTCGAGAATTCTTTTGCAATACTCCTCATCTGGTTTGTCTCTGCTTGAGCCAAGTGCTGAACACGGTGAGGCCACCAGCTTCTCCAAAGTCTCGGATGTTAGCTTTGTCAAATCAATAAACTGGTCATTGGCCATTCCTACTACAGCGTGAAGTGCTCCATAGATACTTTCAATCTCCGGGTGTTTATTTGCTTCTTCAATTACGCCGACAAGAGAGGCGTTTATCACGGCCGTAGGCCCGCCTGATTGCCCCACTACCGCATTTGCTTTCGGTGCATTCGCCATTTTATAAAATCTCCATTAAATTCCTGCTATTCATTGGATTTTACGAGGGGGTTATTATATAAACATAACCTCGCAGGGCAAGTATAAATTTATCTTATTTCAAGTAGAGGAGGATTAGACAGAAATTATAGCATTTTATAGATGACTTTATATTTGTTTATCGCTGAATATAAATTATTTGGGTGCCTGAATCAGCATATCGATTATCCCCTGAACAACAATTGTTTCGCCACTGATCCACTGTCCCTCATCCATCGTGCCACCAAACTCGGGTTCATGTAAACCAAAGAAAAATAGTCATTCGAACCAAACTTTATTTTCAACATCAATTGCCGGCTTGTATCTTGTATAAAGATTGTTTTGCCCCCCCTGAATTGCTGTGGAAATACTCTATTTTCTCGCCGTCCCCCAAATTGACATAGGCAGCAACTTCGCAGTTGCCCGTTTTATCAAGGATGCACCTAAAAAAGCCAGATTCTAATTACTACAGAATCTGGCTTCGGAGGAGGGTGATGAAAAGCTAAATAATTGCGTCCCGACGCTCCGTTTATCAAACCTTACTATATAATATAATATCGAAAAAAAAGCAAAAATTTCTTTAACGAAAACAAAGTAATACTAAGAAAAACCCTACTCTTTTCTTCCAAACTGTCAAGTATTAATTCATAAAAAACAAAATATTTTTTTGTTTTTTCCAAAATAGGCACATTTAGCCCGTAATCCATAATAAATTACGCTTGATAAAATAAGTTTGTTCTCATATTTTAACTAATAGCCTGTTATTTATTTCAGCATTATTTTTAAGGAAAACCGACTGTGGAGGCCAAAATTACGATTACAGACCTGGTTACAGTCAAAAGCAAAAATCGCAAAATTGCTGCTGTTAGATGCTATGACTATACTATTGCTAAACTTATATCTTAAACCGACGTGGAGATAATATTGGTAGGTGACTCTGCCGCGCAAATTTTGCTTGGTTTTGATTCGACACTGCCGGCCACAATGGATTTTATGGTTGCCATAACTGCTGCCGTCCGCAGAGAGGCACCAAATCTATGCCTCGTTGCAGATATGCCCTTTTTATCTTATCAGATTGGAATCGCTGAGGCCGTGAGAAATGCCGGTCGATTTGTCACCGAAGCCGGTGCCCAAATAGTAAAAATCGAGGCAACCAGAGCATATCTCCATGCAATTAAAGCAGTTAGCGACGCCGGCATAACTGTTATGGCCCATATTAGCATCAGGCCGCAGAGCATCGGCTGTGGCTCAGGGCCGGGCTGCGATAGGCAAATACTTATTGCACCTGGCATCCTGGGGCTGACACAAGGACAGGGACCAAAGTTTTCAAAAAGCTCCGCTAATTTAGCTGACGCCACAATCAACGCATTCAACACCTACAACAAAGAAATTAAGGCCGGCCAATTCCCCGAAGACCAGCATAGTTACCATATGAAATCCGGCGAGCTTGAAAGGCTGCAGGAATTATTAAAAAACAAATATTAGAAGAGAAAAAACAAAATTTCGTTCTGCTAAAAGAACCACAAATGGAAACCATTTGCCACGTAATTTTTTTTGCTTTGATGGGTAGCACCATCGGTTTTTCCTTCGCCGGCAGCTCCACTAAAAAACCTCTCATCTACCAGGGAACAAGTGACGCATCAGCAGCAGCGGCTATCAGCAAAGATATGTTCATTGTAGCTGACGATGAGAACAACACACTCAGGGTTTATAAAATAGAAAAAGGTGGATTACCTATTTGTTCTTGCAACCTGACGGACTTTCTTGATGTTAAGTCGCAGCACCCAGAAACCGACATCGAAGGGGCGGCTTCGATAGCAGACCGCATTTACTGGATTACTTCGCACGGAAGAGCTAAAGATGGACAGCTCAGGCCAAACCGCTATCGTTTCTTCGCCACCACAATTAAAGTTCAAAATGGTAATGTTACTATCACACCTATTGGCAGACCCTGCAAAACCCTCATCCACCAGCTCATCAAGACCAAGAATATGCATCGTTTGGAATTAGATAAAGCAACCCGATTCAATAAAATTCTTACAAAAAAAGAGCGTAAAAAGCTGGCTCCGAAAGAAAAGGGGCTGAATACCGAGGCGCTTTGCGCATCAGCCGATGGCAAAACACTCTACATTGGATTTAGAAATCCCCTGCCCGTCAACAGTGATACTCACAAGCCAAATGCGCTTATTGTACCTTTGAATAATGCCGCTGAAGTAATTGAAAAGCAGGATGAACCAATTTTTGGTAAGCCGATATTGTGGAATTTGAAAGGTCTTGGGATAAGAAGTATGGAGCACTCTCCTTTTCATAAGGCATATTTTATTATCGCAGGGTCTTATGACGAAGAACCAAAATTTGCCCTATATCGCTGGTCAGAAGACGAAAACACTCAGCCGGTATTAGTACGTCAATTAAGTTTTGAGAAAAGCGATTTCACTCCTGAGGCACTAATCCCCTTTGAGAACTCAGCAAGTTTATTGCTGCTCAGTGATGACGGCAGCTTGGCTGTCAAGGTAGCTGGCCCGCATGAATGTATGAAGGGGCAATTTAATAAAGACGGGACCTGCCTGAACAAATTCCTGCTCGAGGCAAACAAGAAAACCTTTCGAGCAATCTGGCTAACCCCGTAAGACTAACGGTTAATTTACCCCCTGTCAACAAGCCAAAATAAGTTACTGGGGTATAGAAAAAAATAATCTCTAAGGGGCTTGACTATCAAAGAATTTTGGTTAAATTTATAGCTCCTAAACGGCACACAACATCGGAATTAAAGCTTTTTTGGGCTGTCCTACGGTACAAAATAATTATAAGAGTTTTTAGTTCTTCGTTTTATGGAGACGGATATGATAGAAGTTAAGGAGTTTAGGCGCTCATTCGGGCCAATTGTGGCGGTTGACGGCATATCATTCAACGTCGAAAAGGGGCAGGTCCTCGGCCTTCTCGGGCCTAACGGGGCCGGCAAAACCACAGCTATGAGAATGCTGGCGTGCTTTTTAATCCCTGACAGCGGAACGGCTACAGTATGTGGGCATGATATCCTGCAAAATCCTATTGGGGTCAGGCGGTCACTTGGATACCTGCCTGAGAACTCACCCGCATATAGCGAGATGACAGTAGGAAGCTTTCTGGACTTTGTCTGTGACGTAAGACAGATTAAAGGCAATGACCGAAAGCGAACACTTGACCGGATTGTCCCTATGTGCTCTATCGAATCTGTTTATCATCAAACGATTGAAACACTGTCAAAGGGATATATGCGGCGTGTGGGCCTGGCCCAGGCACTAATACATGACCCGCAGGTGCTTATCCTCGACGAACCCACTGACGGCCTTGACCCTAATCAAAAATACGAGGTAAGACAGCTCATAAATAAAATGTCGAGGGACAAGTGCATCATTGTATCGACCCACATACTTGAAGAAGTGGAAGCAGTATGCTCAAGAACGATAATTATTTCCAAAGGCAGAATCCTCGTTGATTCAACACCGCAGCAGCTCAAGGAAAAACACAATTGCAGTCTTGATGAAGTCTTTCGCAAAATCACAAGGACCAAAGTCGCTTAGCTTTGGTTCCGGATATAAATGTATATAACAATTGAACAGGAGTACCAAATGCAGAGCTTTTTGGCAGTGTTCAAGAGAGAGCTAAAGAGTTACTTTACGACTCCCATTGCTTATGTTTTTCTTGTTATCTTTCTGTTTTTCTCCGGATACCTGACATTCA
>CAZOQJ010000023.1:0-24070 GCA_964581905.1 uncultured Pirellulales bacterium | reverse complement strand
CAGCAAACTATCCGGTCTTTCTTTGGCAATTATTTTCTCAACAAACTCAGGCGTGATTGGCTCGATATATGTATGGTGAGCCAACTCTGGGTCGGTCATAATGGTTGCAGGATTGCTGTTAACGAGGATTACCTTGAAGCCCTCTTTCCTGAGGACTTTGCATGCTTGGGCGCCGGAATAATCAAATTCACAGGCCTGACCTATGACAATAGGCCCTGAACCTATGATTAATATCTTATGGATGTCCTTGCGTTTTGGCATTCTCGTCTATTTTTATCCTTCCGTCCTTCGTAGTCCCGAAGGGATACCTTACGGTACTACAGAGAATGGACATGAATCATTGAATGCAGTATATTACTGTTCATCCTTAAATCTTGGGGGGTACAGATTAGTTATGGGCATTCGCCTGTCTTTACCAAATGCTCTCGGAGTAATCTTTATTCCCGGCGGAGACAGCCGTCTTTTATATTCATTTTTATCCACCATGTTAACAACTTGATTAACTATATCCTTAGGCAAACCATCTTTTAACAGCTCAGAAACAGCCTTGTCTTCTTCTACATAACCGATAAGTATCTTGTCCAGAACGTCATACTGTGGTAGAGAATCAGAGTCTTTCTGGTTTTCCCTTAGTTCAGCACTCGGCGGCCGTTTTATTACAGTAGGTGGAATAATTTCCCGATGATGGAGCTCATTTACATATCGAGCCAACTGATAAACCATCGTTTTGTGCACATCCTTCAGGACCGCAAAACCTCCTGCCGTATCACCATATAGCGTGGCATAGCCGACAGCCGTTTCGCTTTTGTTGCTGGTGGTCAAAACAAGATGCCCATACAGATTGCTTAACGACATAAGTGTGCATCCACGAATCCTTGCCTGTAGGTTTTCATAAGCAACACCGGTACTATTCCAGCGATTCATGTTTGCGAGCAGCTTGTCGAACTGATTGAGCACCGTCTCGATAGGCAAAATGTGAAACTCAATATCGAGATTATCCGCCAGAATTTGGGCATCTTTAACAGTATCGGGGCTGTTAAATTCCGAAGGCATAGTTACGCCGATGACATTTCCGGCTCCGAGTGCATCTACCGCAATCGCTGCAGTAAGAGAAGAATCTATTCCACCGCTTAGTCCCAGTATGGCCTTTGAAAAGCCATTCTTACGTACGTAGTCTCTGGTACCAAGAACAAGTGCTTGATATACTTCAACGATGGGCTGCATCCGCCTCTGGCGGAATTTCGAATTTCGAATTTTGAATTTTGAATTTTTATAATCCGCCAGCAATATGTCTTCTTCAAAAGACTTCGCCTCACAAACGATTTGACCCGAAGAGTCCACAAACATGCTCCGGCCATCGAAAACAAGCTCATCCTGGCCGCCGACTAAATTACAATAGGCGACAGCACAGTTAAAATGCTTTGCACATTGACTGAGAATTTCCTGTCTTTGCTTTATTTTGCCTATGTGGAATGGAGACGCTGAAATATTTATGATTATATCTATTCGGGGGACTTCCCCCAGAAAGCTATCTATCCACTTAAGACGCCATATATCTTCGCAAATCGTAAACGCTATAGCTATGCCGTTTATTACTATTCTTACAGCCTCTGTTCCCGGCCGAAAATAGCGTCTCTCGTCAAACACCCCGTAATTAGGAAGAACACTTTTGCGATAAATTCTCGTAACCTTGCCGCTTTGCAGCACAGCAAGTGAATTAAAGCAGCCCTCTTCACTTACTTCCGCAAATCCTGCCACGACAGTAATCCGGGGACAGCTTTTTGAAAGGTCTTCCACCGCTAAGCGGTTGCCCTCCAAGAAATGTCTTTTAAGCAACAGGTCTTCAGGAGGATAGCCGCACACAGACATTTCGGGAAAAACTACGATATCAGCACCTAAGTCATACGCCTTGGTGCTTAGTTTTTTCATTTTCTCAGTATTTCCCTGGATGTCACCGACTGAAGCGTTAAATTGTGCCAGTGCTATTCGCATAATCCTTCGACTCCTTTCATTCGCTCAGGACGGTGAGCGTAGTCGAACCATTATCTGCCTTAAACTCGTTCTTTTAGCCAAGTGTCAACGGCCACAGCAGCTTCACGCCCGCTGTTTATAGCCTGAACAACCAACGAAGCTCCGTTAACAGTATCACCGGCGGCAAATACCCACGGCTCGCTGGTTTGATAATTATCCACAGCAACATTATCTCGGTCATCGAGCTTTAAGCTCAGGTCTTTTATAAGTCCATCATGCACTACATGTTCAAAGCCAAGAGCAAGAATTATCAGGTCAGCCGGAAGAACAAAGTCAGTGCCCGGCAGTTCCTTTATCCGCCACTTATTGGCCTTTCTGACCCATTCCACTCTGCAGCATTCCAATTGACTCACCCGAACCTCAACCCCCGAAAACTTTTTGGTCATCACGCCCCAGAGTCGTTCACAGCCTTCCTCGTGCGAAGATGAGGTACGCATGATTCTTGGCCACATAGGCCAGGGTGTATCCGGCGGTCGGCTATCCGGTGGTTTCGGTAATATCTCCAACTGGTATATCTTTTTTGCACCCTGACGACGAGCGGTTCCAACACAGTCACTTCCCGTGTCACCTCCACCTATTACAACTACAATCTTGTTCCTGGCCGTAACTACGTTGGATTCATCCACAGGTTCGCCGGAGCAAAGCTTATTCTGCCCAGCCAGATATTCCATAGCGAAGACGATGTTTTCATATCCCCTGCCTGTTATATTAAGGTCTCTGGGCTGAGCTGCCCCCATAGTCAGACAGACACAGTCGAACATCTTTCGCAGATAACGAGCCGAAATATCTTCTCCGACTTCCACACCGGTTTGAAACTGGACACCCTCGGCTGAAAGTTGTTTTAACCGCCGGTCAATGATGTGTTTGCTAAGCTTAAAATCCGGGATTCCGTAACGAAGCAGGCCGCCGATTTTTTCGTCTTTTTCAAAAACCACCGTTTCGTGACCAGCTCGTGCGAGCTGCTGGGCGGCAGCAAGGCCTGCAGGACCTGAGCCGATGATTGCAACTCGTTTGCCGGTTTTCTCCGCGGGCGGTTGAGGTTTTATCCAGCCCTGCTCAAAGCCGCGTTCGACAATTTGAAATTCAATATGCCTGATGAGTACCGGCTCATCGCTGACGGATAAGGTACACGCAGTTTCACACGGTGCGGGACACACGCGAGCAGTAATTTCCGGAAAGTTGTTCGTTGAATGAAGCAGTTGACAGGCCTGCTGCCAGCGATTCCTGTAAACAAGTTCATTGAAATCCGGGATACAATTTTTCAGCGGACAGCCCACGCCGTGACAAAATGGTATTCCACAATCCATACAGCGAGCGGCCTGCTGGCGGAGCTGGTCAGGAGTAAGCGGCAAGTCAAGCTCTTCAAAATCCCTAATCCGCTGCTGTACCGGCCGATGTTCTACGTCCTGACGTTTATATTTTAGAAAACCCTTTACCTCGCCCATTGGAAAACCTCCTCAGTGGCGGGAGTTGTCTCAGTATCACGCCGTTCAGCTGCCCTGATTTTTTCAAGCGCTTTTTGATAATCAATTGGAACAACTTTTACGAACTTCCCAACCGTATCAGACCAGGTGTTTAGAATATGCTGTGCCCGTGCACTATTAGTCCATTTGAGATGCCGCTGAATCAAATCGTAGAGCAGGTCTTTATCCTCCTGCTGCCAGACGTTTTGCAACTCGACCATATCAAGGTTGCAGAGCGTATCGAACAATTGCGCTTCATCAAGAACATACGCAATGCCGCCACTCATACCGGCGGCGAAATTACAGCCTGTCTGGCCAAGAACAACAACCATGCCACCTGTCATATACTCACACCCATGGTCACCAAGGCCCTCAACAACGGCTGTCGCGCCGCTGTTACGAACACAGAATCGTTCCCCGGCAACCCCATTAATAAACACCTCACCAGCAGTTGCGCCATAAAGCACCGTATTACCTACTATGATATTCTCATGGGCTAAGAACGGCGATTCATCCGGTGTCTTAACAACTATCCGGCCTCCGGAGAGGCCTTTGCCCAAGTAATCGTTGCTTTCACCGATAAGCCGAAGCGTTATACCCGGGGCTAAAAATGCACCAAAGCTCTGCCCTGCTGAGCCATGAAATAAGATTTCCAACGTACCGTCCGGCAGACCCTGTGGGCCGTACTTGCAAACAATACGATTGCTCAAAATTGTGCCAACCGTACGGTTTACGTTTCTAATCGGCATTTCAACGACGGTTTTTTCCCCGCTTTCAATGGCCGCGGCGGCTTTTTCCAGAATTTGCCAATCGAGATGGTCTTCAAGTTTATTGGGCTGGGCCTGGGTCAGCCGAAGTTTGCTTTTGTCGGAAATCTCCGGCTGATAGAAAATAGCAGAAAAATCGAGACCCTTTGCTTTATAGTGGTCGATTGCTTTGGCAATCTGCAGGCGGTCGACCCTGCCAATTAACTCTTCGAACTTCCTAAATCCGAGCTGCGCCATAATCCGGCGCACTTCTTCAGCTACAAAAAGCATAAATCGCTGAACGTATTCGGGTTTACCCATAAATCTTTTTCGTAGTTCCGGGTCCTGGGTCCCGATTCCGAACGGACACGCTCCTTCGTGACATTTACGCAAGAGTGTACAGCCGAGCGATACAAGAGCTGCGGTGCCGAAACCGAACTGCTCGGCTCCCAGAAGCCCGGCCACAACAACATCCCTGCCGGTTCTAAGCTGTCCATCAACCTGAACCCTTATTCGGTCGCGCAGCCGGTTCATCACAAGGACCTGCTGAGTTTCCGCCAGACCAAGCTCCCAGGGACAGCCGGTATGCTTAATCGAAGAAAGCGGACTGGCACCCGTTCCGCCATCGTGGCCACTGATGAGAACCTCATCGGCATTACCTTTTGCTACGCCTGCAGCAATCGTCCCAACTCCAACTTCAGCAACCAATTTGACAGAAACCTTAACTCCCGGATTACTGCTCTTAAGGTCATATATAAGCTGTGCCAGGTCCTCAATCGAATATATGTCGTGATGCGGAGGCGGCGAGATAAGTGTTACACCCGGTATGGAGTATCGTAATTTTGCAATTTCATCAGTTACTTTGTGTCCGGGCAATTGGCCACCTTCTCCCGGCTTTGCGCCCTGGGCAATTTTTATCTGCAGCTCTTTAGCGTGGGCAAGATAGTTTATAGTGACACCGAATCTGCCGCTGGCAACCTGTTTGATGGCACAATTTTTTGAATCACCGTTGTCCTGATGTGTGTAGCGAGATGGGTCTTCGCCACCTTCGCCGGTGTTGCTCATCGCGCCGAGCCGATTCATTGCTATCGCCAGGCACTCGTGCGCTTCTTTGCTGATTGAGCCGTGACTCATAGCCCCCGTGCAAAATCTTTTGACAATTTCGCTGGCAGGTTCAACTTCATCAAGAGACACAGGATTGCTTTCAGTAAATTCAAACAGTCCTCGAAGAGTGCAAAGCTGTTTTGATTGCTCATTTACGGCTCTTGCGTAGTCCTCATAAGCATTTACATCATCAGACATCACAGCGTGCTGCAATCTTGAGACTGTAGTAGGGTTCCAAAGATGTCGCTCGCCTTCGTGTCTGAAATGATATTCACCGCCAAAATCTAACTCGAGCGCCCCAGCGGGGCGCTGCTGAAAGGCCGACTCATGTCTGGCGATTGCTTCGAGTGCAATTTCTTTAAGCCCGATTCCGCCGATTCGAGAGCTGGTACCAGTAAAGTATCCGTCAATTACTGACCGGTTCAGGCCGATTGCTTCGAACAGCTGAGCTGCAATGTAGCTTCGCAACGTTGAGATACCCATCTTGCTGATGGTTTTCAGGATACCTTTTTTAACTGCTGCGATATAGTTATCCGCTATATGGACGGGCTCCATTTTTTCTGGCAGTTCGCCCTGTTGCTGCAACAAATCAAGAGCTTCAAATGCCAGGTACGGATTAACAGCATTAGCACCAAAACCGCATAAAAGGCAAAAGTGCATAACCTCCCTCGGCTCACCGCTTTCAATAATCAATCCAACTTCGCCACGAAGTCCGCGATTAAGCAAACCGTGATGCACCGCAGCCACTGCCAGAAGAGATGGAATCGGTGCTTTTGTCTGCGAAATACCTCGGTCACTGATAATAATAAGTGAAGCACCATCCCCAACGGCATTTTCTGCTTCGTTGACTAAAGAATCAAGGCCACATTGAAGACTATCCGTGAGATTGGATGCATCGGCCTCGAAAACGGCTGAAATAGTTTTGACCTTAAAGTCATCACGATTGACCGAGCGAAGTCGCTCAATGTCTTCATTAGTAAGAACAGGATGTGGCAACTTTAACTGTCTGCAATGCTGTGGAGTCTCATTCAGAATATTTCTCTTTTTGCCGGTAAAGGTCATCAAGCTCATAACCAGTCCCTCACGAAGAGGGTCAATTGCCGGATTGGTTACCTGTGCAAATAGCTGCTTGAAATAATTGAAAAGCAATTTCGGTTTATCACTTAGTACGGCCAGCGGTGTGTCATTACCCATCGAGCCGACCGGCTCCTGACCATTGACTGCCATTGGAGTCAAAATCATCTTTAGCTCTTCACGCGTATAACCAAAGGCCCGCATTCGCTGGGCTATAGTCTCAGAGTCGCTTTTTACAAGTTTTGGCGCATCAAACAGACCACGAAGTTCGATTTTGTTCTCTTCCAGCCATCTGCGATATGGTTTCTGCCGGGCGACTCTGCTTTTCACTTCATTGTCGGTAATTATCCGTCCCTCAACCGTATCGATTAGGAACATATGGCCTGGGCGTAAACGGCCTTTTCTGCGAATCTTCTCAGGAGGAAATTCCGCAACTCCCGCTTCACTGGCAAGAATTGCCAGACCATCGGTTGTAACCAGATAGCGGCAGGGCCTTAAGCCATTGCGGTCGAGAGTTCCGCCTACAAGCCGTCCATCGGTGAAAACCATTGCGGCAGGACCATCCCATGGCTCCATTATCGAACTGTGATATTCATAAAACGCCCGCTTATCCGTGCTGATATGATACTTTGGCCCAAAGGCCTCAGGTATCATCATCATAATCGAATGAGGCATACTTCGGCCGGCTTTGACAAGAAGCTCAAGTGCACTGTCAAAGCAGGCAGAATCGCTCATCTCAGGCGTCAAAATTGGAAACAAATCACTAATATTATCCCCAAATATCTCGCTGGCCATAGTCGTCTGGCGGGCCCGCATCCAGTTGCGATTGCCGCTGAGCGTATTTATCTCACCATTATGGGCAATGCAGCGAAACGGCTGAGCAAGACGCCAATTAGGAAAAGTATTGGTGCTGTATCGCTGATGCACTATAGCAAGGGCTGAAGTCACCCGCTCATCCGCCAAATCAGGATAATAAGTAAACAGCTGCCAAGCCATAAACATTCCTTTGTAGCAGATTGTTCTGCAGGAAAGCGAAGTGACATAGAAATCCTCGCCTTCGTCGCCGAACTTTTCCCTGACTAATTTTTCTGCGCGTTTGCGAGCCAGATAGAGACGTCGCTCCAGAATCTCGTCCTTGAATTCCCCGCCATCTACGAAAATCTGCCTGATGGAAGGCTCTGCAGACAGTGCTATCTGGCCAAGACAACTGTTGTCTGTTGGCACCTCTCGCCAGCCGAGGACCCCCATACCATAATGACCAATTGCATCTTCGAGTATCCTGTCACAAACTTGGCTGAGTTTTGCATCTTTAGAGCCGAACACCATGCCTATACCGTATTGGTATGGCATTGGCAGTGAAAAGCCGAGCTTTTCAGCTTCGGCAAAAAAAAACTCGTGTGGAATCTGAAACAGAATACCTGCTCCGTCGCCTGTGGTCTCATCGGCGCCGGTAGCTCCTCGATGATGCAGGTTTATCAATATCTGCTTTGCGTATTCAATGATAGAATGCTCACGATGTCCTGAGATATTAACGACTGCACCGATACCGCAGCCGTCGCGCTCACGGCGAGCTTCATATAAACCCTGATTTCGCGGAACTTTTAACATCTGTTACCTCAAGCACTCACAATACTACTATTTTGATGTGCTTTTAGCAGCAACAAATTGTTTATAAACTCTATCAGCTATCATAATACAAGTTAAACTCATACGGATGCGGTCGCAGAGCAAGCTCATCAAGCTCGTTTTTGCGCTTCCAGCTAATCCATGTCTCGATAACATCCTTGGTAAACACATCGCCCGCCAACAAGAATTTATGGTCCTTCTCGAACGCGTCAATCGCCTCAGCCAGTGAGCCGGGGGTTTTGGGGTACTTACCCAGCTCTTCCGGCGTCATTTCATAGATGTCGCGGTCTAATGGCTCACCCGGGTCAATTTTGTTTTGTATGCCATCGATAGCTGCCATCAACATTGCCGTCCACGCCAGGTAGCCGTTGCAGGTCGGGTCGGGACAGCGGAACTCAAGCCGTTTTGCCTTGGGATTTTCTGAATACATCGGAATACGCACACCTGCCGAGCGGTTCCGCTTGGACATTACCAGGTTTACCGGCGCCTCGAAACCAGGCACAAGACGACGGTAAGAGTTTGTCGTTGGTGCGGCAAAGGCCAAGATAGCCGGCGCATGCTTTAGAATCCCGCCAATAGAATATAAACCGATGTCACTAAGACCGGCGTATCCATTATCCGCAAACAATGGCTTTCCACCTTTCCACAGTGAGAAATGCGTATGCATCCCGCTGCCATTATCTTGAAAGACCGGCTTGGGCATAAATGTCACAGTCTTGCCGTTGCGTTTTGCCACGTTCTTGACGATATATTTGTACCACATAAACTGGTCAGCCATTTTAACAAGCTCGTCAAACTTCATATCAATCTCGGCTTGACCTGCTGTAGCCACTTCATGGTGATGCGCTTCAACGACGATGCCTATCTTTTGCATCTCCCGGACCATCTCACCTCGCAGGTCGTGATAGGTATCAGTAGGGCTTACCGGAAAGTAGCCACCCTTGAAGCTCGGCTTATAACCCAGGTTCGGCTCTTCGAATCTTGCGGTATTCCACGAGCCCTCGACAGAATCTATCAGATACATACCTGTGTGCTGATTTTGCTCGTAGCGGACCTCGTCGAATATAAAGAATTCCGGCTCCGGCCCTATGTAGCAGGTATCTGCAATGCCTGTTTTTTTCAAGTAAGCTGCACCTTTTCTTGCAACGTGCCGGGGGTCACGGGAATAATCTTCTTTTGTTATGGGGTCAACGATATTGGCTATTACGCTGACGGTCGGTTCCTTAAAAAACGGGTCAATAACAACAGTAGCCGCATCAGGTACAGCCAGCATATCAGAGACATGTATCCCCTGCCAGCCGCGAATAGACGAGCCGTCAAATCCTACGCCGTCAACGAATGTGCCTTCATCCCAGGTATCTATTGGGTATGAACAGTGCTGCCATGTGCCCAGAAAATCGACAAATTTCAAATCAATCATTTTCGCATTGTTCTTTTTTGCGAATTCAAAAAAATCTTTCGGTGTCATTATTCATTTCCTTTCAAAAATCTTGCTCTGCTGTTACCACAATTTTCCTTTTTTCATCTATTATCATGTTCAAGCTCAATATATAGCTTTATGAACTACCCCTTGTTAATTTGCAATAAGCGTGCCAGCATAGGTTTTTATCCAAAAAATGCCATAAGTGCTTGTTTTAGAAGGAGATAAGTTTTAGAAGCCAAACATGCAACTCGAACCAATTGCGACAATTATGTCGTATCCAAAAATAAAAGTTACAAATTTGCAGCAAAAGACAACGAATACAAGCTTGGCCGCCCCAAACCATAACCACTTTATATTAAAGTGCTTATAACGTATTTTTGGTTCTAAGCTTAATTTATACTACATATTTGTAATATTTATTTAACTACTTCATAATAATGTCGTATATTTAATTGTGTTTCAAACCAAAGGGGTAAATGATTATGGCCAATAATAAAGTCAATTTACAAAATCCAGTAACCCCGGTAACCCGCCATGTGCGTGAACTGGATATCCTATACAAAATCAGCCGCATATTGGCTGCTGATACCCAACGAAAGCAGGCCCTATCGGAAGTTTTGGACATTCTTGAAAACGAGCTCGGCCTGAACAGGGGCACTGTAACGCTTCTTTCACCAGATGGAAACGAAATCAGAATTGAGGTTGCACACAGACTTCCGAAAGAACAAAGCCGCACGGTTCGTTATCGAATGGGAGAAGGAGTAACAGGTAAAGTAATGCAGACCGGCAAGGCCATGATTGTTCCGAAGGTATCGGAAGAACCATCGTTCCTTAACCGATTCGAACGATGGAGCGCTACAAAAGAAGAAATCAGTTTTATTTGTGTTCCTATTTCGATTGGTCAGGAAGTAATCGGAGCAATATCAATCGACCGCCTATATGATAAGGACATATCCCTTGAGGAAGATATGCGGATGCTGAGCATCGTAGGGAGCATGATTGCAAATGATGTGAGAACCAGAAGGGAGGAGGCTCTACGTCGGCAAGAACTTGAGGATGAGAATCTGCGGCTACGCCACGAGCTGGAAGACAGGTATCGGCCGGAAAATATCATCGGCAACTCGAATGCCATGCGCGATGTATACAGGCAAATCCACCAGGTTGCCGGCAGCGATACAACGGTCCTTATCCGTGGTGAATCCGGTACGGGGAAGGAATTAGTTGCCCACGCAATTCATTATTCCAGCCGAAGAGCAAAAGGCCCTTTTATCAAGGTCAACTGTGCTGCCTTAAATGAAAATCTCCTGGAAAGCGAACTGTTCGGCCATGAAAAAGGGGCTTTCACCGGTGCCATCCAAAGCCGCAAGGGCCGACTTGAAGAAGCTAATGGAGGAACATTGTTTCTCGATGAGATAGGCGATTTCCCCGCAGCCACTCAAGTCAAGATTCTCAGAGTCCTTCAGGAACGCCAGTTCGAGCGCGTAGGCAGTAATCGCACATTAAAAACAGACGCCAGAATTATCACTGCCACCAATCGAGACCTGGAAAAAGCCGTTGAGCAAAAGATATTTCGACAGGACCTCTACTACCGAGTAAACGTGTTTCCTATTTTCCTGCCTCCTTTGCGTGAACGCAGAGATGACATACTCCTATTAGCTGACCACTTCGTTGAGCAATACTCCAGCAAAATGAGCAAAGATGTCAGACGAATCAGCACACCGGCAATCAATATGATGGTAGCATATCATTGGCCGGGTAACGTACGAGAACTTGAGAATTGCATCGAGAGAGCCGTGCTGTTAAGTAGTGACAGTGTAATACGCGCTCATCATTTACCGCCAACGCTGCAAACCTCAGATGCATCGGACACCATTGGAACAGGTTCCCTGAAAGAGAGGGTCGCCTTGTTTGAACGTGATATAATTGTCGATTCACTTAAGCGGTGCAACGGCAATCTTGCTGCTACAGCCCGAGATTTGGGTTCCACGGCTCGGATTATAGGATACAAAGTCAAGGAATTAAGTATCGATTGCAGCAGATATCACACGAAGAACACTCGTGGTACGTTTCATCCTTCGTAGTACTACGGAGAATGGAAGCGACTACTTCGCAGAGTAGTACAAAGAAAGGGTGATTTATAGTAGGATGGGCAAGTACCAGTCTAAAGGTTTAGACGTAATATTTAATCAAAACCGGTTTTTGCAGACGCCCAACCTGCTATTGGGACATCCTTGGCGAACTGTCTAAGACGCAAGTTTTGATGCAACAGAAGGTTACAAAACCACGCCCGGCAGGACTCAAACCTGCGACCCTTGAAACGCAACCAACGCATATTGGGGCTTGATTTTGCTGATTTTTTCACATAATATGAACGTTTTAGAGGAATAAGGCGTATATTCTTAATTACATACGCCATACGTTTGAGAAACCAAATAGCTATGTAAGAGGAATTTACTGTTCGAAAGCAAAATTTTTGAAGGAGACACTTTTTATGGCTATAGATGTAAAACAAATAGGAAATCTGGTCCAGGAAAAAAGTGAGTTTGTGCGTGCGCTATTCGGGGAAATCGATAAAGTAATAGTCGGCCAGCGTTATATGCTCGAACGAATGCTTATCGGCCTATTGGCCAACGGTCACATCCTGCTGGAGGGAGTGCCGGGTCTGGCCAAAACTATGGCAGTGACAACCATGTCACGGGCGATTAACGCAGATTTCAGGCGGATACAGTTTACGCCGGATTTGCTGCCGGCCGATTTGATTGGCACCCAGATATATCGCCAATCAGACGGCGAATTCTACACCCGAAAAGGACCAATCTTCGCCAATATCATATTAGCTGACGAAATCAACAGAGCGCCGGCCAAGGTCCAGAGCGCTTTACTGGAGGCCATGCAGGAAAGGCAGGTCTCAATCGGGGAGGAAACCTTGCCAGTGCCCAGTCCTTTTCTGGTACTCGCTACACAAAATCCTATTGAACAAGAAGGAACTTACCCACTACCAGAGGCCCAGCTCGACCGATTTATGCTGAAGCTAAAGATTGACTATCCAAACAAAAAAGAGGAACGCCAAATTCTCGACAGAATGGCCGCAACGGACAAAAAATTTGACATCAAGCCCGTCATAAAGCCCGAAGATATCTCGGAAGTAAGGAATGTCGTAGATGAGATTTACATCGATGAGAAGATTAAAGACTACATCGTTGATGTGGTTTGTGCCACCAGAGAACCAGGCAAATATGGTGTTGAAATGGGCAATTTCATCAACTATGGAGCGTCACCGAGAGCAACAATTTATCTTGCGGTCGCAGCAAAAGCACATGCATTCATTCAACAGAGGGGCTATGTAACTCCTCAGGATGTAAAAAGCATCGGCCCCGATGTCCTGCGACACAGGGTGATTGTCAGTTATGAAGCTGAGGCCGAAGATAAAACCAGCGAAGATATCATAAAGGCGATTTTTGACAATATCGAAGTGCCGTAAATTACTATTTATTTTTTGTGCACTGAGACACAAGATGTTATGCCATGATACCTCAAGAATTAATAAAAAAGATCAGACAAATTCAAATCTATACATCAAGGATGGTAGATGCCAGCTTCACCGGCCAGTATGAGAGCGTTTTCAAAGGCCGCGGAATGCAGTTTGACGAGGTTCGCGAATATATACCCGGCGATGACATCCGGACAATTGACTGGAATGTCACCGCTCGTACCGGCAAACCATATATAAAACGCTTTGTTGAAGAGCGTGAGATGACCGTTATATTCGCGGTCGATTTAAGCGCCTCTGGTGACTTCGGAACCGTAAATAAAGCCAAGAACGAGCTGGCCGCTGAGTTCTGTGCTGTGATGGCCTTTGCCGCTGCAAAAAACAATGACAAGGTGGGTCTTCTGATTTTTGCCGACCAAATAGAACTATATATTCCACCTAAGAAGGGCATGAGTCATGTGCTGCGGCTGATTAGGGAACTGTTGTATTTTAAGATGCCAAAAAGAAAAACCGATATCAGCCAAGCATTAGATTATCTTGCTAAAGTCGTACGCAAAAGAGCAACGGTGTTTTTGGTATCTGATTTTATAGAAACGGACCTGGCCATCCTCCCGAAAGGGACGCCTAACAGTGCTAACGGGACTGATTTCAAGAAACCTCTTAGTCTGCTCAACAAGCACCATGATGTTATCGCCGTTTCGGTTCGTGACCGGGCAGAAATCGCGCTGCCCAATATAGGTCTTATTGAATTTACTGATGCCGAAACCGGTGAGACTATCCTTGTCGATACATCAAGCAGGCAATTCAGAAATAAATACAGCAGTACGAGCGCACAGCGGTTTGATAATTTAAAAAGTATGCTTCGAACAATCAACGTTGATTGTATCAGTATAAGCACTGATAAACCATATATACAGGATTTAGTAAGGTTTTTCCACATGCGACATAGACGACACTAAGCCTGGCAGATAAAAATTGTGAGGTGAATTATGGGCAAGAAACTTGATTTTTCATTGCCGAAGAAAAAACAAAAGACTCCTCTCACACCAAAGATAGCTGTCGTATTGTTTTTGGTTTTGATTGGTTTGACATTGGCCAATCTCCTTATAAAACCTTCATATCAAAGTATTACACCAGGTGATACCAGCACATCCTTTTCTCCTGAACAAGTCAAGGAATTAGCGGCTAAACTCGCGGAGCGCAATTTACACGCCAGAGCAGCCAAGGTCTGGCAGGATTACCTGTCTTTTGCCAAAGTGCCGGACAAGGAACGCGCAACAACACTTTTTCAAATTGGCACACTGCTCGAAAAAACAAGTGAATATGCAGAAGCAATCGAATACTACTACCGCAGTGAAATAACAGCCAAGCTTTCTGAATTAGAACCTCAGATTAATAGCCACATCAAGGACTGTTTTGAAAAACTCGGCAAATTTTCAGCTTTGCGATACGAATTGATGGAGCGCACGAGCTTCAAAAAATCGGAGCAGGCAGGTGGAAAGATAGTTGCCGAGATTGGTGCGGAAAAAATTACTGAAGCCGACCTCGATGCTCTTATCGAACAGGCCATCGACAATCAACTCGCTCCAATGACAGCATTTATGACGACAGAGCAGCTAAACGAGCAAAAAAAGGATATTCTTGAGCAGTATAAGAACTCTTCGGTTAAACAGCAGTTCCTGGAGTCCTGGCTTATACAGGAAATATTATACCGCCAGGCCCTGGAAGAAAAATTATCTGAAGAGCCAGCAACCAAGAGCATTATTGAGGACTTAATTCGTGGTACTCTGAGCCAACAGTTAATGAATAGAGAACTTGCACACAGAATCAACATCACAGAAACCGACCTTCAAACATATTACGAGGTGAACAAGGATAAATTTGTGGAACCAACAAACAAAGAAGACCCTAACTCAACTAAGCGACAGAAAAGTTTCGATGAGGTCAGACATGAGGTGATAACAGCTTTGTTAAGTCAAAAACGCCATGATGTCCAAACGGACTTAATAAAGCAAATGATGGATAAATATAATGTCGTTGTTCATACATCGGTACTGGAAGGCACAGAAGAGACCGAATCTGAAGATAAGTATTGAGAAGCATATGTCAGGAACACGTTCTAAAAATCTTTTTCTTTTACAGATACTATGCTGTTGCGGACTGCTGTTGATACTCACCGGCTGTGAGAAAAGTGCGGATGGCAAGAAAGAAACAACATTTGAAATCGACAAAGATTACCAGCGAGGCCCTTTGGCAGTTCACGTGCGTGTAGATAAAGCCAAAGTGACTATTGCCGATACCTTCCTGCTGGAACTCAAAGCCGCAATTGAGCCAAATTACAAGGTTCAAATGCCAAAGGTAGATAAAGTGCTTGAGAACTTTGGCATTGTTGACTGGGAAAATTTAGGCAATAAGCTCGATGAGAATAACAACGTTGTCAGCAGGTATCGATATAAGCTCGAACCTTTTTTATCCGGCACTTTCCATATCCCTGCTTTTACATTCGAGTTCTATGATATAAACAGCCCCGACCCGGCTACGGCCCCTAAGGGGACGAGTGACAAGAAACATGAAATTACAACCGAGCCGATTGATATCGAGGTTACTTCTCTTCTGGGTGAGCAGCGAGCGGAATTAAAGATAGCTAGTATCGAAGGCGTTGTCGAAATGCCTGCAAAACCTTCTTGCTGGTGGGTCTGGGTATTGTGCGCAGCCGGCATAATTGCTGCCGTTGTTTTTTGGGTTCATTTAAGGCGCAGACGCGTAAAGGAATTGATAAGAATTTTTAAACCCGCCCATGAAATCGCGTATGAGCGTTTGCGGGCTTTGGTCAGGCAGGATTTGATAAAGGCAGGCAAAATCAAAGAATTTTATGAACGTATCAGCGACATCCTCAGACATTACATCGAACATCGGTTTAATCTGAGAGCCCCTGAAAGGACCACAGAGGAATTTCTGGCTGAACTTCCATCCCTTCGACTTGGTTCGACTTCGCTCACCACGAGTCGCTCAGGGCAGGCTGGCGGCGTGCTTTCTCAACCTGACCAGGAGCAACTGGGAGAATTTCTACGGCATTGCGACCTCGTAAAATTTGCAAAATATAATCCGACCGCTGAGCAAATACAAAAAACATTTGACCTAGTTAAGGACTTTATAGAAACAACCAAATCCGATGAGAAGAAAATTGACGTAACAGAAGCTAATTTCGAACAAGCAGCCGAAGCGGTGAGTGTATAAATGGAATTATATTCGCCATTAGTATTGCTATTACTTTTATTGCTGCCTGCATTGGCATATCTGGCCCGGCGCAGGCGAGGCCATGCAGCAGTAAAATTCCCCAGTCTCAGGGATATTCGACAGTGTCCGGTCTCTCTGCGGCAAAGGCTAAGGCCGTTGCTAAATATAGCAAGATTTGTTTGCATAGCACTTTTAATAATAGCACTCGCCCGACCAAGGAAAGGTACGGTACTTTCGGAAATTTCCACTGAAGGTGTGGCTATCGAGGTTGTTGCCGACCGTTCAGGTAGTATGCAAGCGGAAATGGACTATTTCGGCAGGAAACTGAATCGTTTTGAAGTTGTTAAGAAGGTACTTTCTGATTTTATCAGCGGTGACAAAAAGGGCTTGACCGGCAGAAGCAACGACCTTATCGGCCTGGTCACTTTCGCTCGATATGCCGATACGACCTGTCCTCTGGTGCTCAGTCACAACGTCCTGCTTGAGTTTCTGAAAAAAACTGAGATTGTCAGGATTCGCAGTGAAGATGGCACTGCCATTGGCGATGCGATTGCTTTGGCAGCAGCCCGATTAAAAAAGGTGGAAGAAGAAATACAGCAAAGAAAAGCACAGCTTGTCCAGCCTGGCGAGAAAATTTCGGATGAAAATGAAAGTGGCTTTAAGATTAAGAGTAAGGTGATAATACTGCTTACTGACGGTATCAATAATGCCGGCCAATACGACCCTTTGCAGGCAGCAGAACTTGCCAAGAACTGGGGCATCAAGATATACACGATTGGTATCGGTTCTGCCCAGGCCTACAGGACCATTCAAACTCCGCTGGGAACATATAAAATGCCGACCGGGCAGAATCTCGACGAAAGACTGCTCCAAGCAATTGCAGAAAGAACTGGTGGATTCTACGGTCGAGCTGATAATGCTGAAACATTGCATCAGATTGTCGAAAAAATCGACGAGCTGGAAAAAACGAAAGTCAAATCCATTCAGTATACCCAATATGCAGAACTCTTCGGTCCATGGACATTAGCGGCACTATTGCTACTGGTTTTGGAAATCTTAGTTAGCTGTACGATATTACGAAAGGTCCCGTAGGTTAATTATGAATTTAGGCAACGACAAAGCATTGTGGTTATTATTTACGGTACCAGCGATTTTGATACCAGCTTATTTTTGGTGTTTCTGGCGTAAGGCCAAGGCACTGAAAGTATTGGCCAGCATTGATATGCTGAAAAAAATTAACGTCTCGGTCAGCTTGAAAAAGCAGGTATTCAAGGCCTTTTTGCTGGTCGCAGCCTTTACAAGTATTGTGTTAGCATTAACGGAGCCAAGGTGGAATCCACAAACTCAAAAGATAAAACGCCGAGGCCGGGACGTCTGTATATTACTGGACACTTCTCATTCTATGCTGGCAGAAGACATCAAGCCGAGCAGACTTGAACGTTCAAAGATAGCTATACGAGACCTGATGGAAACTTTACAAGGCGATAGAATAGCGATTGTAACTTTCGCCGGCAACAGCACGGTAAAATGTCCATTGACTCAAGATTATGCCTTTGTACGAATGGTGTTAGCCGATATATCCACCGAGAGCACCAGCAGAGGCGGCACCATGATTGGAGATGCTATTCGCAAGGCAACGGAAGATGTGTTCGACAGGCAAAGCCGCGAATATAAGGATATTATCATGATTACCGACGGTGAAGACCACGACAGTTTCCCTATCCAGGCCGCGGAAAAGGCGGCCATAGAAGGCATAAGAATTATCGCGATTGGACTTGGAGATGAGCAGCAAGGCTCACGGATTCCAATCACAGGGCCGAACGGCGAAAAAACCTTTATGAAATATAAGGGACAAGAGGTCTGGTCAAAGCTCGATGCCGATACCTTGCGCAAGGTTGTATATGCTACCAACGGCGGCAAATTCTTATCCGTTGAACCGGGAACGACCCTAGACCTGGGACAGATTTATGAAGGGCTTATCGCCTCAGCCGATAAACGTGAGCTTGAGTCAACAACGATGATGACGTATGATGAAAAGTTCCAGATTTTCCTGGCTCTAGGATTAGTTTTGATAGTATGGGAGTACTTAACAAGTGAACGCAAGAGAGTTTAACGGTATCACGGGCTTCCAGCCCGTGATACCACGGTCAGGATGGCCGTGGTACTTAGCATTGATTCTGGTGATAACCGGCGTAACTATGGCAAGTTCTGTCCAGAAGTTAGTGCATCAGGCAAATATGTTGTATGACAAGGGAAATTTCAACGAAGCACTACAAGAATATGACCAGGCCCTTATCGATAGCCCACAATTGCTGGAGCCAAAATTCAACAAGGCCAACTGCTATTTCCAGCTTGACGACCTTGCCGAAGCCATAAATCTATATAACGAAGTCGCCGCGGAAAGTAAAAATATGGAACTGGTTGCCAAGGCCAAGTACAACCTCGGCAACTGCTATTTCCAGCGTGGGTCCAAACAAAAAGACTCCAATCTTCAAAAAGCTCTCGAAGACCTGCAAACGAGTATTGTTTGCTGGCGAAGCGCGCTGGAAATCGACCCTGAAAACGACAAAGCTGCAAAAAATATCGAAGTTGCCCGCTTGATTATCAAAGACATAATTGACCAGCTCAACAAGCAAAAAGAGCAACAGCAACAACAGGCAGAAAAGCAAAAACAACTGCAGGAACAGCTCAAAGAACTTGCCGAACAACAAAAAGCACTCGCTAAACAAACCCAGCAAACAAAAGAACAGCAGGAGAAAGGACAAATCAACCAGCAACAAGCTGATGATAATTATAAAAAACAGGCAGAAGAACAATCGCAACTTAAGAAAGAAACAGAGCAGGCATCGCAGCAAATGCAGCAGCAGGACCCCAATACTCCTCAGCCGCCTCAGATGCAGCAAGCAGCAGGAGAGCTTGAGCAGGCGATGGATAAGCAATCTGACGCTGAGACGAAATTAAAAAATTCAGATGGCACCTCCGCAAAGCAATCCCAAGATAAAGCTGCCGAACACCTTGAAAATGCTCTAAAGGCATTATCTCAGGAAAATCAGCAGAACCAACAACAGCAAAACCAGCAACAACAGCAGGAACAACAGGGACAAACTCAACAGCAGCAGGAACCGAATCAGCCCGGTGAAGAACAACAGCAGAATCAGCAGGAACAAAAGGCAGCTGCTGCCCCGGATGCAACTGCCCAAGAAATCCTGGACAAAGAACAGAATGAGAAAAAGCAAAGGCAAATCCTCCAGAGAGCCGGTTATCAAAAAGTGGAAAAGGACTGGTGATATGAACCTTTTCACCAAAAATGCTTTTATTGCTTTTGCCCTTGTGGCACTCCTAACAGGCAACGTCACGGCTGGCGTGCAAGTCTTTGCTCAGGTTGATTCTTCAGCAGATATCTATGTCGGAGAAAAATTCGGTTATCATATAATTATTGACGGAGAGAATAAGTCGGGACAGGCCGATTTAACACCTCTGGCAAAATACAATCCGCAAAGTGCCGGCAACAGAGACGTTTCACAAACTTCGATAAGCATCGTAAATGGCCGAACGAGCCGGGAAACTACTAAACGCTATGTAATGAGTTATTCGCTGACAGCCAACCAGCTGGGGCGAATATCCCTGCCGCCGATTACGGTGATGCTTGATGGAAAAAACTATCAGACCAATCCTTTGGAAGTCAATATCCTCAAACCCGGTACAACCGACCAATTAAACCTGGAGGTTACCTTATCAGAGCAGCAATGCTATGTCGGCCAGCCGGTTATTATGACCATAAAGTTTTATATCTCCGCCGACATCGGCGACTTCCAGTTCAATATACCTGCTTTTACTAATGATGCCTTTTATCTGGAAGAGCCGGACACATCAAATCCACAGGCAAAAGAGTTCAACCTTGGCAACGGTATAACTGTCCTTGTCAGCCAATACCGAACGACTCATAACGGCAAAGATTCGATTCTGCTGTCCTTCAGCAAGGTTTTGATTCCCAAGTATTCTGGTGAGATAGAAATCCCACCCGCCTCAGTCTCTGCCGATGTTGCTGTTGGCAGATCGCGTTCACGAGACCGTTTTTTTGATGGTTTTTTCGGGTCAAGGAAAGAATATAAACGATTTATGGTCAGTTCGCAGCCTCTGAAGCTTACTGTACTGCCTTTGCCGCAAGATGATAAGCCTTTTGGGTTTTATGGCCTGGTTGGGCGATATACGATTTCAGCATCAGCTACACCAACAAAGGTCAATGTGGGTGACCCTATCACACTTACAATCAAAGTTGGCGGCGGCAAGTACTTAAAACCCGTTCAGTGGCCGGCACTTGAGCAGATTTCTGAACTGGCACAGAACTTTAAAATTCCCTCCGAGAAAGCGACACCGGCGATTGAAAACGGCTATAAAGCCTTTACGCAAACAATACGGGCCAACAACGACAAAGTTGCTGAGATACCTCCGATTCCGCTCGCTTATTTCGACACCGAAAAGGGCAGATACGCAGTGGCTAAAACCGAGCCAATAAAGCTTGAGGTGTCACCATCCAAGATGCTGACCAATGCGGATTTGGAGGGTAAAGATTTTGCGCCGGTGAATAAAGAAGTTGAGGTAATAAAAAAAGGACTTTCAGCTAATTATGAAGGACTCGACGTCTTAACAAATCAAACATTTTCGCCATTGTCTGCTGTTGTCAGTCCAGATTATGCCCCTGTCTGGGCAGGACCTTTGATTTTACTTATAGTCAGTGCCATGATTAAATTCCTCACACATACGACCCCTGAAAAAGTTGCCCAGAAACGTCGACGAAATGCCGCGAGCATAGCTACCGGTAAACTAAAGAAAATTTCTTCGACGGCTGCGCAACAACGGCATGAATTGCTTACTTCGGTAATGAAACAGTATATTGGTGACCGTTTTGACAGAACCGCAGGGTCGCTTACCGGAGACGATTGTCAGGAAGTGCTCGCTGCAGCAACACAGGACCGCCGAACAGCAGAAAAATTCAAAGAAATAATAGTCAATTGTGAAGCTGCTCGATATGCAGCCATAGAAGCGAGTATCGGCTCAACACAAATTAAAGAAGTAATAAAGCTGATTCAAACCATCGATAAAAAAACCAGGAAATGACGATAAAAAAATATACAACATTGTCAGTTAGCTTACTTTTATTTGTGACGGCAACCTCGGCAAAGGCCGAACCGTCAAATGAGCAGATGTGCACACTTTTCAACCAGGCAAATCAGGATTTCAGACAAGCTAACTCAACGGAGGAACTGCAGCAGGCCAAAAGACTTTACGAAAAAGCAATTCTTGGTTTTGAAAGAATCATCGACCAGGAACAAATCAAAAATGCCAAACTGTATCATAATCTTGCCAATGCCTACTTCCTTCATGGCCAGCTCGGCAAAGCCATTTTAAATTACCGCAGGGCTGTAAAAATAGACGGCTCTGATGAAAACATCAAAAAGAATTTAGCTTTCGCACGCAGCCAAAGAATAGATAAGGTAGCCGTAAAAACAGAAAAACGCGTACTGCAAACTTTGTTTTTCTGGCACTACGACTTCTCGATTAAAACCAAATTCCTGCTCACGTGTATCTTCTTCGGAATTGTCTGCTTATGTATCACAACCACAATATGGTTCGGAAGGATTGGTCCATTGACGGCTGCTATGGCAATTTGTGGTATTTTAACAATCTGTTTTCTCGCATCGGTTATCGTAGAATCCAGGAGCCAAACCAGCACAATTTGCGGAGTTATTACAGCTAAAGAGGTTATTGCCCGCCAGGGCGATGGACAGAATTATCCGCCCAGTTTCAAAGAACCGCTTCATGAAGGGACGGAATTCGATTTGCTCGAAAACAGACCCGGGTGGTTTCACATAAAACTTTCTGATGACAGTGACAGCTGGATTCCCGATGATAGCGCAGAGTTAATTTAATCTCACCACGTAATTGCACAAGCAGAGCCAAACTCTCAACCGAAAGAAATGGAGGGCCATCCGAGCCATTCAGAATGACCCTCCCTGAAGCAAACATTATTTTAAGAATTTGGAAACAAACGGAGAAGTTTCGCCACGGCGTAAGAAATGACCAGATGGACCTTCACCAAGAAACTCGGAAAACCATGATTCATGCTCAATCTCTTCGTTGAGTATTGCGAGAGCCAAATCATACGTCCTGTGGTCCTTCCCAGCAGTCATGTTACAGATTCCGGTATATCCTCTGACCGCACATCTTTCTGCATTCACAAGCACTTTGAGTATTGCTTCGACATCTGCTGGGTCTTTCGGAAGCTCGGCTGGTGGACACGCGGACATATCGTGGAACTCCTTCATACATCCCGGCAGTTTACCACCAAGCTCATATATGCGAGGCATTAAGGCTTCAAAATGATTACGGTCCTCAATCCTCGCTGTCTCAGCAATTTCTTTAATCCCTTCGCCTTTCAAACCTATCAGGTTCGCACGAAGAATCGTGTAATAGTAATAAGTGGTAAGCTCAGCAGAAGCATTCTTTATTAGCAGCTCCAACAATTTGTCTACGTCTACTCCGGATTTTTTGACCATTTCAATTGCTACTTTTGCCATTTTATTATCTCCTTTCTTAAAATCTCATTAAACAATTAATGTTACAAAAAACTTTTAACACTACCTCTCTTCATAATTATTCCTAAATAAGAATTATTCTTAATCATCTTGTAAAAAAATATGTCAACGCTTTTTAACACATTTATCACACACGCCTTCCAAAATTACCTTTACATTCACAACCCTGAAGTTTTTTTGAAATGCCTTAGGGACCTTCACGTTGTCATAACTTCTGTCATGAAAGTCCACTATTTTATTACATTTTTGGCATCTGAAATGATGGTGCTTATTCGTATCAGGGTCATAGCGTTTTGCCTCACCATAACCTTCGACAACATGAATAACACCGATTTCGGCAAATTTAGAAAGCGTTCTATATACAGTATCAATAGATATGTCAGGGAAGATGTTTCTAACCCTCTTGAAAATATCATCTGCATCAGGATGGTTTTTTGATTTAATCAACTCCTCATATATTGCCACGCGTTGTGGAGTCATGTTGAGGTTGTGTTGTTTACACCTATCCCGAAATAAAACTATCAGGTCTTCTTTATTTTTTTGCAGCATCTTATCGTCACACAAAAAGCTTAATATTATTTTTACTAATATTTACTATATAAGAACTATTCTTATTATTCAAGAAAAATTTGAGAAAATTCTATTTTTCTTCAATTATTTGTTGAAAACCTGCTTTTGAGCATGCAATCGGCTAAAATCAAAGGGTTTTAATTAAAAGAAAGACTTCAAGCCAATAATTACCGGTGTATTCAACACGAAATTTTACCAGTCCTTCTAACATTTTGTTGCGTTCTATAGTCGTAATGTTGAGGTAACTCCTCATGTATAAATCTTGATTATTTCTTCTGATGGTACGTGTGAATGCTCCATGCCAGGCCCTTTGAATTTAAAGGTTCTGTCCTTGAACTTCTCAACTGCTTGAATGGCCAAGCCGGTGCCATCTGCTTGTTTCCGTTCAACATCCGAACGTCTTTTGAACCAGTCGAAAAAGCCTGCCATAAGAAACCGTCTTATATTTCAATAACAGTACCTGCTTTTACCTGTTTGAACTGCTGGGGATACTTTTCGCTTATTTGCTTAATATATCTCGTACAATGACAAGGAGCGATTAACTCGATTCCCTGAAGCTTCTCTAACTTTGAAAATCCATGGAAGCCGCCTAAAACAGCATAGACTTCACCTAATTGCTTTGCTTTGTTAATTATCTTCGCCAACCCAGGATGAGCACAGCCGGTTATAACCAAATTTCCTTTCTCTGTATTTACTACCAGAGACTGCTC
>CAZOQJ010000022.1:0-24136 GCA_964581905.1 uncultured Pirellulales bacterium | reverse complement strand
CTCGTGCTACGTAGCCCCCGCAGCTTCTTGCGAAGCAAGAGCGGGGGCAGAGTAGCAATGGAGTTTAAAAAGTTGCAATTTCATAATAAATTGCGTAAGATTGCAGCTTTAAGAGCCGAAGCTATGCAGTGAATCAATTGATATGCGAAGACAAATAGCACTGGCAGCGGAAAATATATGTGTGGTATAGTCGGTTTTAACTGGCAGGACAAAGAGACCGTCGAAAAGATGGCCCAGGCCGTCAGGCACAGAGGCCCTGATGATGAAGGATTCTATATAGACGGCAGCATGTCTTTGGGGCATAGGCGGCTTTCCATTATAGATACTTCCCCGAAAGGTCACCAGCCCATGTGTTTCGAAAACCTGGTCTTAGTCTATAATGGAGAAATATACAACTTCAAACAGTTAAGAGAAGAGCTTAAGTCCAAAGGGTATAGCTTCAATTCTGATACGGATACCGAGGTCTTGCTCTATAGCTATCATCAATGGGGACCGGCCTGCGTAGAAAGATTCAACGGAATGTGGGCTTTTTGTATTTATGACAAGCAAAAAAACTTTTTTTTCCTGTCAAGAGACCGATTCGGAATAAAACCCCTTTATTACTATTTTGACGGCGATAAATTTATTTTCGCATCCGAGCTAAAAGCAATCAGAAAGCACAAATTAAATTTCAATGTCAGCACTACGGCTTTGAACTTCTTTTTTTACCAGAAATACATCGGCAGTGACTTAACTATATTTGAAAACTGTTACAAGCTAAGACCTTCTGAAAACCTGATGTTTGACCTGAACAAGAAAGAAATGAGCCGAACAAAATACTACGACCTTGAACAGGAAATATCCGTCTATCAGGACAAGCCACTGAAGGAAAGACTTGAGTCGATAGAAAACATAATCATCGACGCGGTTGAAAAAAGACTTGTTGCCGATGTGCCGGTAGGAAGCTTTCTCTCCGGCGGAATCGACTCATCTCTGATATCCGCCATTATCAGCAAGAACCATAAAAACTTTGATACTTTTTCAATCGGCTTTAAGGATAAATCCTACGATGAGCTGACGTACTCAAAACTGGCATCAGAATACATTAAAACTGAGCATCACGTAGATTTCCTGGAGGTTGATGAGGACATCATTAAATTGATAATGGAAAATTTGGATGAGCCGTTCGGCGATGCGTCTGTGCTACCGACCTACCTGCTGTCGAAGATAACCCGCCGTTATGTTACAGTCTCCTTGTCCGGCGATGCAGGCGACGAAGTCTTTGGCGGCTATGACAGTTATAAAGCGTACAAGCTCGCCCAGTATGTGCCGATGGCCGTGATGAGATTATCGAAATATCTGGTTGATTTGCTGCCTCCATCTGATAAGAAATTGGCTTTGACCTTTAAGATGAAGAGATTCGTAAGGGATTTCGACTCTGACGTAAACAGGAGGCACTTAAACTGGATGGCAACTTTCAACGATTCGCAGAGACAACAGCTGCTGAACAGTAAATTTATAAATGCCGACTCTCTTATTGACTGTAGCTGCGAAAAAAGCTTTCTCTCGATGCAGTTGAATGATATTCACAATTATCTTGCGGAGGATATTCTAAAAAAGGTAGACCTGGCGTCGATGCTCAACTCGCTCGAAGCGAGAGTGCCTTTTCTTGATTATCGGCTGGTTCCTCTTGTTCTATCGCTGCCTGAAAAGTACAAAATCAGGAATCTTACGACAAAATGGCTCCTGAAAAAAATTGCTTCTAACTATTTGCCGAAAAAGATAGTCCGCAGGGCTAAAAAAGGATTTACCGTCCCGATTGCCAGATGGCTCAGGAAAAGTGATTTAATCCGGGATTTTTTAACTAATCACAAGTATTATGAACATAACCTGTTAAACTATGATTATGTTCAGCAGCTGTTTGATGCTCATATTAAGAAGAAAGAGGACAATGCAAGACACCTATGGCTGGTCTTCGTATTTAATTACTGGTGGAACAAAAATGGGTGAGAAGAGAAACATTGCCTTTAATTTTGGTGAGAATTGGTGTCGCTTTTCCGAAAGCTCACTGGACAACCAAAAATTTGAAATGGCATCAAGCTCATTGGACCAATTGATAGGTCGAGAAAAAATAAGAGGCAGTACATTTTTGGATATCGGCTGCGGCAGCGGCATATTCGCTATTGCCGCCTCGTTAGCAGGGGCACAAAAAGTAATTGGCATTGACATATCCAAAGATAGCATCGAAGCATCCATTAGTAACAAGAAAAGGTTCGCAAATCAAAATGCCATAGAATTTTTTCATAAATCAATCTTTGATAATGATATTTCGCAAATGGGCAAGTTCGACATTGTGTACTCATGGGGGGTTTTGCATCATACAGGCAATATGTACAAGGCGGTTGATATAGCTTCAGAGCTTGTGGCACCCCAATCATTATTTGTGATTGCCATTTACAATAAACATTGGTCCTCTGGTACCTGGAAAGTAATAAAGCGGTTTTATAACGCTATGCCTAAATTTGTTCAGTGGCTTATGATATGGATTTTCTGTCTTATTATCGCTATGGCCAAGCTAATTGTTAGTCGCAAAAATCCCTTCAAAAAGCGCAGGGGTATGAGCTTTTATTATAATGTTATAGACTGGCTCGGCGGTTACCCATACGAATATGCATCCAGAGATGAGATAATAAACCATCTGGAAAAGAAGGGATTTAAGTGCATCAAATATGTGAAAACGCCTATACCTACAGGTTGTAACGAATTTGTATTTTTGAGAATATAAAGGAGACAAATGTAGCCGGTTTTCGCGTTTAATTACTGCTGGAATCCCGACCTCTGTGGCTGGGTAAGGGGTCAACTAATATCAGACAATAAAATGACCATCAGAGTATTACACATAATAGACCATTTGGGATTTGGCGGGGCACAGATTGTAGTCAAAGGAATTATGGATGGTTCTCAAGACGAAAATATGTTCCTTTATGTTCTACGGAAAGCTGACAATGAGATAACCATACAACACAGGAATGTTTATATCGCAGACTCAAGAAATAAGTACAAGGTCAAATCACTATTAGAATTAGCGAAGATTATCCGAGATGACGATGTCAAGATACTGCATTGTCACCTGACAAAATCATTTTGTTTTGGATTCTTGCTAAAAATGTTTTTCTTTAAAGACATCACACTTATATTCCACGAACATGGGAATATTTTTGTTAATGGATATTGTTATAATCTTTGTTTAAAAACAATGAGAAATACAACCAATTCATTCATTGCTGTTTCAAATGTAGTAAAGAAAAAATTGGTTGTAGATGCAGACATTGAGGCTAAAAAAATAAAGGTTCTATATAATTTTGTAGACCTGAACAAGTTCTACGTCGATAAGAATCAGGAAAAAGAAAAACTAAAATTTGATAATAAGAACTACTTCGTGGGTTTTGCAGGAAGACTCGTTAAAAGAAAGGGATGGGAGGAATTTATCAAAGCAGCTTTCCTATTAAGAAATAAATGTCCAAATATGGGATTTCTTATTGCTGGCGACGGACCAGACAAAAGTCGCATGCTGAAATTAATAGAAGAACTAAATATTAAAGACTCGGTAAAATACTTTGGCTTTGTTCCCGATATGAATTCTTTCTACAACCTTATCGATTGTTTAGTTATTCCATCCCATTGGGAACCGTTGGGTTTAGTTGGAATTGAGGCTAACGCTTGTGGGGTGCCAGTCATAGCCGCAAATGTTGACGGCCTACGGGAAATAATAGATGATAGAGAAAACGGACTATTATTCCAACCCAAAGACGAACGCGACTTAGCGGAAAAAATTCGACTGATTGAGGATGATAAAGGCCTAAGGCAAAAACTGGTTAGCAATGGCCTGAGCAAAGTGAAAAGATTCTCGCTTTCTGAATATATTAGCACTTTGACGAAAATTTATCAGGAACTTTAAAGTAAAAACCATAAAGGATTATTAGCTGACATAGAAACACACTAAAAACGGACAATATACTACGAAAGTATACATACTGTGATTTTTGACTGTTACGAACAGAAAGGAACCGACAAAACTTTAGATATTATTATAAATAACGCTAACAAAAACCACCCAATTTTAGACGTTGATTGCGGCACTGGAAATATAGCAACAGACTTTTACTACTGCAAAAGCCAGCTATGGTGGTCAACTTCTTGTTAAAATTGGACTTTTTGGCTTATACCGTTCGATATATTATTTTGATTGCTCTCTGGAAATTAAAATATCTAAGAAGAGGTTGCTGGTATTCCGATTATCATACTGGTGAAAAGGTAATAAATTTACTCGATTTTAAAAACTATTCAATGGCAATGAGAGAACAGGCATTTAAGTTCGAGTGAGCCTGATTTCCCTCAAGCGACCTTACAAAAGTCGAATCTGACAGAAGATATGTAGAAATAGTTCCTTTAAAGAAAGTTTTACCAAAATGGCTGAAAATAAAGTGCTGGATACTTTTTATGATCATTTCAGTCAGGATAAACCTTCAAAAATAGGTAAGTGGCTGGTCAAGAAATTGTCTCACAGAATTTTTAAATATACTGGAGCTGCTTCCGGCAGCAGTCTTTTGGAGATAGGTCCTGGCCGAGGCGACTTCGCTGATATTTGTCTGCAAGAGGATGTTGAATATCATGCGATAGAACCTAACCGGCAAATGGCAGCGTCTCTCAAGGAAAAAGGAGCTGAGGTTATTTGTGCGATGGTTCCACCACTTCCTGAAATTGATGGAACTTTTGATGTTGTTGTGATGATTCATGTAATGGAACATATGAGCAGTATGCAGGATGCTTTGCGGACAACACAGCAGATAAGCCAGATACTAAAGCCGAAAGGCAAGCTTGTAATATGTTCACCGGATTATTTGAACTTGCGGCACAACTTCTTCAACTGTGATTTTTCCCATAACTATGTAACTACTCGGCGCAGGCTCACAGAGCTTCTGGTAAGTGCTGGCTTTAATAACATAAAGAGTTGCTATTTGAGCGGCCCACTGACCGGATTTATGTGTTTTCTCGTCTCTGCTTTTGTGTCTCGCTTACCTTTTGGCTTTCTTAATGCGTTATTTCCAGATAATGGAGTTTTTCGCAAGCTCTACAAATTGCAATTGACCTTTTCAAGAACAGTATTGATTCTCGGAGAGAAGCCCGGTTAATCTAAAGAGCGAACCCGTCTTTGTCGGATGCCAAAAACAAAATATGACCACACGCACCAGACAATTAGTAAAACTTCTTATCAGAATTCTAATCACAACTGGATTGCTGATATTCGTCTTCAGCCGAATTGATATTCAACAATTCTGGCAAACTGTAAAAACAGCAAGGTGGGAATTCCTGATAGCCGTTTGGGGGCTGGCCATAATAATTTTCTGGATAAACTCAATAAAAATGCAGCTTATTTTGAAAAAACAAGGCTGTAATGTTCGAACTGCCACACTTTTTGGCGCGACTGCAGTTACGTTTCTTTACAGCATGGTTATGCCCGGAATGTTGAGCACAGGCGCAAAATGGTATATTCTCAAAAAAGATACTGGCAAGGGAAGCAATGTTTTCAGCAGTATGCTGTACAACCAATTGTTGGTGATGTTTGTTGTGACCGTATCTGGACTTATAGCACTTATAATAACAAATCCAACTGCCGTATTAACAGATACAAAAAATCGCTGGTTGTTGCCTATTGTTTGTGGGTTCTTAGTGGTGGTTATAATAATCATTTTTTTGTTGCTGTTAAACTACCGAACAGGCGGAAAAATTGTTGAAATTTGCAGCTTTTTGTTAAGACCTCTTCCCGCTAAAATACGCCAAAAAGGCGAAAAAATACCCGAGCAAATTGCAATCTTCCAAACCGTTGGATGGAGATTCCACCTTGCTACCGTATCCATTGTCATAATCTCAAGCGTAATTGGCAACTTTTCCGTATATGTTCTTGCTGCCAGGGCAGCACATATAACAGTTCCTGTTGAGATATTTGTATGGTTGTGCGCAGTTACATTTCTCCTGGAAAGGTTGCCGATTTCAGTTGCCAATCTTGGTGTTAGAGAGGTTACGTTTGTTGGGGCACTGGCTTTATATGGTGTGGATGCGTCGTCAGCCCTGTTAATGTCAATGATAATCTTTACTATTACAGTCCTTATGGCGGTTATAGGAGCGTTCTTTCAGTTATACTGGGCATTCCAAAGGCCGGAAAAGGATAAACAGGGTTAAATCTTCTGCTGATGCCGGACGATTTCTATCTCTTTCAGCTTCAAATTCCTTTGTCAATAACAGCTATACTCTTTTCGCTAAATTCAAAATTTGATTCTTTGAGTAAAAAGTGAATGTGCTTGCTAAATGGCCGAGAAAAAACTGGAAAAAACAGATAAAATTTTCTTGCAAAACTATGTTTGCACATAGTAGAATAACATGCAAGAGGAGTGGCTGATATTACGGATAATCCAAAATGCTTTTTATAGGCCATGTTCAAGGCCAAACTTGAAAATCTCTATTATTTCAAAGGAGGTATGGGTTATGAATACTAAAATAAATTTGTCATTCATTATAGTGCTGGCTCTGTATGGGTCAGCTTTGGGGCTGTGGAGTGAGCCGGTCCCGGTAACAGAGGTGAATACCAATTATGGCGACAGGACACCATCTCTATCTTACGATGGACTGACACTATATTTTTGTAGAGTCGACACCCCTGATTTTTATTACCATCGCATCTATCAGGCAACTCGCCCGGAACCTCAGGGCCCATTTTCCTCCGTACAGGAGATCAGTAGCTTGAACTATTCTGATGGTCATGTGGCCTGTCCATGGGTATCACCGGATAACCTGCGGATGTACTACCATAGAACAGAGCCGGGCTCTAAATGGCGATTGAAGGTCACCGAAAGAGCATCGATTAATGATCCCTGGCAGCCTGGTGTAAATTTAGATGAGTTAAATGTTCTTGGTGATCTTGGCAACCCATCCTTGACTGAAGATGGGCTGACGATAGTTTTTTGTGGTAATAATCTTTCAGGTGGTCAGGGTGGAACAGACCTCTGGATGGCCAACAGACCAGATAAAAATTCATCCTTCAGCAATATCGTAAATCTAACAGAGTTAAATACCACTGCCAATGATGTAGACCCGTTCATTGCGTCTAATGGACTGTCCCTGTACTTTACTTCTAATATCGATGGTAATTACCAGATATATAAAGCGGAACGTGAATCTTTGGATGCTCCTTTTGGCAATGTCGAGCATCTGTCCTTTTTCGATACGCCGGGAGCAAATTCAAGATTACCATCGCTTTCCAGTGATGGCAGTGCGTTTTACTTTTGTAGAGAGCTTGAAGGAGCGGTTGTTTCGGCGGATATTTATGTTTCGTATATACCTGAACCCGCCACTGTTTTGCTGCTGGGCTTTGGCACGATCCTGGCCATAAGGAAAAAACGCTAATAGCTCAAACTGACTGATTTTGGGGGATAGAGGGTTTTCTAAGCGGAAAATCAGTAGCGTAGGACGTATATCCAAAAAAAATTTTAAATTTTTCTTGAAGACCGAGAAGCAATCTGATATTAGCTTGTCAGTTCGCTCTTTGAAAATGGTATAGTCTGACTGCAGGTCTCAAGGCCGTTGGCTTTGGGATAGCAAAACGGGAACGCGGTTAAAAGCCGCGACGGTCGCGCCGCTGTGAGCGTCTGTTCCGACACCAATCGGAAATCCAAGAGGCAGTTTTATCCACTGTTCGCTGTATGCGGACGGGAAGGAACCACGAGGTAAGACGCAAGTCAGAAAACCTGCCTGTAGTTGGTTTTGCATATAAGTGTTCTCGCGATTTGGAATACCGTGCAGTCCTTGCGCCCAAATACACTTTTTTAATAATAAGGCGAACCAGCTAATGTGAGTTTGGGTTACTGACAGATAAGGCCGCCGTTTCCTTCGCGGGAACGGCGGCTTTTTTATTGCTCTCATAATCGCCCTCGCGATAAGGGCGAAAGGAGAAAAGAACTATGGCTTCGAGAGGATTGATAAGTTTAATTATTGTTTTAACAATAGCGGGTGCATTCGCTGCTGATATAGCTAATTTTGATGACTTGAGTCTTGACCCTAACTCTTACTGGAACGGCTCGGATGGTTCAGGTGGCTTTGTCAGTGATGGGGCATTTTTCAACAACTATTATAATTTCGACCGGTACTATTGGGATGGGTTCGCTTACTCGAATATCACAGACACTACGACAGATGGAATGGCAGGTTTGTACAACTGTATCGCAGGGACGGGACAGGATGATTCGGCTAATTATGGAGTGGGATATGTCGGCTGGGATGGGTTGCCGACTGTTACTTTCAACGCTGCTGAGATAGATGGTTTGTATGTGACAAACACTAATTATGCGTATTACTCGATGCTGAACGGTGATGCATTTGCCAAGAAATTCGGCGGCGATGACGGCAACGACCCCGACTGGTTTCTTTTGACTATCACGGGCAGGGATGTCTGCGATGTGGAGACCGGCAGTGTGGAGCTTTACCTGGCTGACTTTCGCTTTGAAGATAACAATGAGGATTACATCGTGGATACGTGGGAATATGTTGAGCTTAGTTCGCTTGGCGTGGTTAATAAACTTGAGTTTTCCCTCGGCTCGAGTGATACGGGCGATTGGGGAATGAATACGCCGGCGTGTTTTGTGTTAGATACGATTGTTCTTGGTCGGTATGCGCCGGCGGCAGGCGGGGTGGGCTCGACTGCGGTTTATATGGATAATGCCGGAATTGTTGGCTGGGCAAGCGGCTGGGAGAATTATGTGGTCGGTTCCAATTGCGACGCCCAATGGCAGACGCCGGAGAAGGCGCTGGGTAAGGCAAAGGGTACTTCGTATGATATCGTATGTTTGGGCCGCGGAGGCGAGATAACTTTAACCTTTGACTGTGGTATTGGTGACGGTGCCGGTTATGATTTTGCTGTATTTGAGAACGGCATTAGCGATACATTTCTGGAACTTGCTTATGTCGAGGTCTCCAGTGATGGTGTGAATTTCTTCCGTTTTATGAATGACTCTCTTACTGAGGGACCTGTGGGCAGTTACGGTTCGGTTGAGGCGGTTGATATCGGCGGTTTTGCCGGCAAGTACAGGCAGGGGTATGGAACGCCTTTTGATTTGGCCTTGTTAAAAAACACTTCAGGATTGCTTGATACTGATAACGTCGGGTGGGTTCGTATAGTTGACATTGTTGGTGACGGCAGCTATTTCGATACTTCGGGCGATATTATATACGACCCGTATCCTACAACAGGCTCAGCGGGTTTTGATTTGGATGCCATAGGCGTTTTAAACATGAGGACGGCGGATTTCGACCGGAGCGAAAGTGTTGACTATATTGATTTGTCTATCCTGGTCCAGGCGTGGTTGAGTCAGCCGGGCGATGGGAATTGGGATGGTCGATGCGATATTTCCCATCCGGCTGATGACATTATTAACCTGCTGGATTTTACTGTATTTGCCCGCCAGTGGCTGGCAGGAGAGCAGTCTTGATGTTATTGAAATTTGGCGGATGTGTGCCGATATGAAAAAAGCATTTACGTTGCTTGAATTGTTAATTGTCATAACAGTCACCGCTCTTTTAATGGGTATTTTGATGCCGGCACTATCGGCAGCAAGGTCACAGGCTAAAGCGACTGTTTGCCAAAGCAATATTCGCCAGCTCCTTCTGGCTAATATTGGTTATGCAACTGAGAACAATGGCAGTTATGTTCCTGCCGCCATGGATATTTTCAGCGATAACAAAAATCGTTGGCATGGGGCGCGGGATGATATTAACAAGCCATTCGATTCGACTAAAGGACCGCTTGCGGGATATCTGGCTGATGGCGGTGTAAAGGAATGTCCGGAGAAGGTTAATTTTCGCAAGGGAGACCCCTGGAAGTGGGATTTCGAAGATGGGTGTGGCGGCTATGGCTACAACATGACGTATATCGGCTCACGTATATGGGAAGGTGGTTATGAAGATGAACAATGCAGGGTGACCACAAGGGAGAGTGAGGTCAGGTGCCCAGCTAAGACATTAATGTTTGCGGATACTGCAATGGCCAAATTGGATAATGGACGGCCGTATTATTTGGAATATTCTTTTGCCGAACCGCCTTATTTTGTGGTTAACGGTGAGCCAGCCGTCGACTGGGGATATGCGTCGCCATCTATTCACTTCAGGCATCGCGGCAGGGCAAATATTGGATGGGCTGACGGACATATCGAGGCAAGAGAAATGGCAGATTTTGACGGCATTAATTTTTATGAAGTTAACTCTGCAGATATGATGTTAGGCTGGTTCGAGCCGATAGATAACAGCCAATTTGATTTAGAATAAAAATACTTCTGTTGTATAATTAGCAGTGTGGATACGGTTAAGTTAAAACAAGCGGCCGGCTTTGCCTTGCAGGGAATACACCAGCTTTTCTGGCCTGCAGTGTGCATCAATTGCAGCGAAAGTATTTGCGAGACCGACAGAAGTCTGTGCTCAGATTGCTGGGGCCAGCTTATAAGCTGTACGGGTGCTGATTACTGCCCCCGCTGTGGCCGGGATGCCAGCAAATATGCCATATTAGAAGGTACTTGCCCGGATTGCCAGGGCAAGGAATTTCATTTCGACCAAATTGCTCGCAGTGGTGTTTATAAGGTTGGAGAGTCTTTACAGCAGATGATAGTTTCCTTTAAGAATGGCCGAACAGAGTTGGATTCAACCCTCAGCTTCCTGGCTAATTCTGCGTTACAGGGCAGCAGCTTTGTAAACGCAGTAGAGCTTTTTGTCCCTGTGCCATTGCACTGGTCAAGGCGACTGGTTCGCGGCTATAATCAATCACTGATTTTAGCTAAAAAGTTGAAGCATCCGACGGCGAAAATCAGCACAGACCTTGTCCGAGTCCGCAGGACGAAATTTCAGCCGACAATGGCAAGTGCTGCTGCTCGGGCAAGAAATGTAGCTGGAGCTTTTGCTGTTCGCAGGGGCCATAAATTTGCCGGCAGAAGAATTTGTCTGGTTGATGATATAAAGACAACTGGTGCGACGTTGAACGAGTGTGCAAAGACATTAAAACAAGCCGGCGCATCAGAAGTCTTTGCATTAGTCCTCGCCGTCGCCGGACAAAATATTAGCTGAACGCACCACGCAATATCAAATACAAAAGAATACCTACAGCTTTTCGTATTTTATTACGGCTCGGTATAGGCCGTTGATGCGTTTGCCCTCGATGATAAGGGGTGAATAGTTTTCATTTCGCGGCTGAAGTCGAACTTTATTATCCGGCTCGAAGAACACCCTCTTAAAAGCCGTCTCGTGCGGCTCTGCGAAACGGATAAAGCAATCATCGCCGTTGTGCACTTCGGCAGCAGGGGAGAAAACAACAATGTCACCTTCCTGGAATTTCGGCTCCATTGAGTCTCCAACCACGCGGACGGCGAAGGCGTTTGGGTCGTGAATATCAGGACAGCGGACATAATCGTCAGCTATACCGACAGGATAGTCGAGGTCATTAAAATCCTCCGGATAGCCGGCTGCAACTTTGTTTATCACGGGTACCACCCGTCCAGCCGCCAGAGGTGATTTTTCCTGCTCGATGCCGAGATTATCCTCGGCAAGAAGGGCATCGAGCTGCCTTACATTGGTTTTTTTGTGGATGATATTTTTGATGACCTGCCGGAATTTTTGGTTTTCGGCTTCTGTGGATTCGTATTTCTGGCGGATATCGGCAGGAAGGCCTTCTAAATGAGCGATGTGCAGCAGCAGCCCCTGCTCAAATTCAAGAATCCTTTCGAGCTTTCTTAATAATTCATCGCCGGGCGGATTTTTTACCTTGCCGGTTTCAATGGTGGATAAATACGGCTTAGAGAATCCAACTCGGCTGCTGACCTCATCCAGCGTTAGATTCACCTGCTCACGTTTTCTTCTTATTATCTGTCCTAATGACATAACGGTAATTTTATATAAATTTCTGTGAAATACAAGGAAAAGTTAGATAAATATTTAACAATGTTGAGGCCACGGTTGAATCCTCCTTCGCTAAAGCTACGGCGGACAAGATTGGCTTTGTTTGGGTTTGATTGGGTTTGTTTTGGCTTTGTTTCCGCCTTCGCCAAGGCTTCGGCGGACAAGCATAGTTCATTGTTATAGAAGAACTTATGTTCATTTTGGGAATCCAGAAAATTGGCTTTGGGATTTTTGGGCCAAAAATAGATGTCCGTTTTCATAACCCTTTGTTTTACAAGGGCATACGTTTGCTCGATTTTTAAGAAAATTGGGTTTGTTTTGCATATATTCGTCGCTTGTCGCTCGTCTCTCGTCGCCCGCAACCCATCGCTCGTTGCCCGTCTCTCGTCGCTCGGATGGTAAATGGTTCATTGGTTAATCCCTAGCATAAATGAATTTATGGCTAAATTTGACTTGCGGTTCTCCGCGAACGTGTGCTGCCTGAGCACATTTGGTATTATACCAAATACGGCCCGTTTTTCAAGCAAAAATAAGCTTTTTTATAAAAAATTTAGCCACGAAAAGGCACAAAAAGATTAGCCACGAATGAACACGAATTTACACTAATTTGTTTTTTGCCGCAGAGGTCACCGAGAACACAAAGATTTTAGACACAGATTTACACGGATTGACACTGATTTTGTTTGAGCACTGACAGACGCGGACTGGAACATGGATGGACACGGATTTTCAATTAGGAAATTTACAGCTTGCATTTGGCGAGAATTTGGGGTAAAATTTGGTGAGCAACTTCGGAGAGGAAACATCGCGGGGTTTAATGATTATTATTTGGTGTTTAGTTGGATGGCATTTTAGGGCACAACAAGTCTCTCTATCTTGGTTATCCAATCATTAAAATGTGGGCATTTTTGACGTATGGTTCGTACGCCTATAGCTTCAGATATAGTTTTGCCCATAGCAACTTTACGATAGCTCTTGTCCATACTAATTAATCTTTTCGATGGAGTTGTATCTGGCCCATCGTCAATCTCTTCCGGCTCTTCGCATTCGTCTAAAATGTCTTCTATGTCCGACGGATTAACGTTGAGTTTATCTGCAAGCTTTGACGCATCGCTAAACAACAACGCCTCAAATTCATGCATTTCAATATAAGGAATAAAGCGTCCATCAACATTATGATCTGGGAATAACTCCTTGATTTTTGCAGAGGTTGCCGCTTCTACTCTCTCCGCTTTTTCTATAGATGTATGGCTACCCGGCGTTCTTACATTACCCGGCCAACTGGTTTCTAACCGGTAGTAGTCAAACATTGTGGATATATGGGTGTTCGACCTTTGCTTCAGGAATTTTCCAATATCCTCTTTGGCTCGTTCGAATCGTATATTTCCACCTTTATGCCCTGGCTTACCAATCAAGGCCGGATGCAGATAAATACCTTTATGACTCATTTCTGGAGCAAGAACTTCCCTCACGAAAGTTTGTTCTGTTTGTCCTTCAACGATGATATAAACTTCAACGCTATTCATGAACTGGTCCTCCAGTTACTATATTTTTCCGCCAGAGTTCACCTAATGAATAATCTTCTAACCAGAGTGACAATTCCTTTGCATTTAATCGCTTGAAAGTAGAGGACCCACTTTCACGATTAACTACTATAATGTCTTCGGGATCGAAATTGTCTATCAAAAGCGGAGATTGAGTCGAAACAATTACTTGAGTTTTTTCTGAAGCTGCTTGAATCAACTCTGCCAGTATTTCTATTGCATAAGGATGCAGGCCAAGTTCCGGCTCATCAATTAATATCGTAGATGGAGGATCAGGCTGCAGAAGAGACGTCGCCAAACAAATAAACCGAATCGTCCCATCCGAAAAATGGTATGGTTGCATAGGATAGTCTGATCCTTTCTGCTTCCAGCTTAAGTTGACTGTTTCTTTTTCTCCTTTTTTCTTTGGCTTTAATATAAAATCATCGAAAAATGGCGTTACCAGTTTAACGGCCTCTACTATTTCGCCATAAAATTTAGGTTCATCTTTTCGCAATTCCAACAGGAATGGAGCAATGTTGGATGCATTAGGACGTAATCTTGAATTGTCTGCTGTTATTTCAAAACGTCGCATAGGTGCTGTTGAGCTGGTGTCATGAAAATGATAGACTAACCAATTAGATATTGATTCGTGGATATAATACCCAACACCACGGGAACCACGATGAATTTGAGATTTTTCATCCTTGTTAGCCGTGATCTTGCTTTCAAGGTATTCTGAACCAATAATTGACCAACTTCTATCAAGATATCTTTCTTTTTCCATTTTTATTAAAAAACTATCAGATGCGGTTGGCTCCAACGCAAAAGCATAGGAGTTATTGCCAAACAGGAACTCAACTTCGATCATTTTTGTTTGCTTTGGCCCATTAAACAGAAAGTCATCTGCACCACCGCGATTAGTGATAAAATTAACAAAATTCTCATCAACCATAGCCCTGAGCATACGGAACATGTCAACAAAATTGCTCTTGCCAGCACCATTGCCGCCTATCATGATATTAAGTTTTCCAAGCTCAAAATCTTCAAGAGACTCGATTGACTTGAAACCTTTTATTGTTAATTTGTCTAAAGCCTTACCCATGACTACGCTCCTTACGTTGCCTATGTGATCTTTAAGGACAGAAACAAAGCAACTCTATATCCGATGAATTGGGACTTATGTTTCGCTCCAGTTTTCTATATTTTGTTGACATATCTTTTTCATCAATTTTTACAATACTTTTACCATATACGATAGGTATTCTAATAAACATCATGTGTCCTGACGCGATAATTAACAAAAATCAACGTAACAGCCGATTAAAAACATTCAGTGGACTAGAAAAGGTCAAGAGCTGCCATTTTGTACTCACGTTTATCAAAATTGAGCTTATAAAGCAATAAATTTTAATTGAATAATGAATTGAGATTGCCACGGCCTATGGCCTAAATTTGATGTTCTCTAAAGTATGCACGGCCAAGATGGCCGTGCTACGAAATAAACCTAATCGATTTCTATAAGCTCGTAATCTGTACTTCCCAGGCCGATACGCTCGGCGTGCTCGATTTGATAGATAGGGTTAAGTTTTTCGTTTCCAACCAGCTGCTGGAGTTTTTTGCCTGCTTTATTTTCAACTAAATCCAGCGATGCCTTATCGACAGCCACCGGGTCCGTTGAGGCAGTTATGCCGATATCATCGACTATTATAGGTTTATCCGGTGTGCCGAAACAATCGCACTGGTCGGTAACCGATATTATAAAGTTGAAAAATACTGCTTTATCTTCTTTTCCCATAAGAGCCCCCAACGCATATTCAGCAATGTTTTTTTGCAGCACTTCGGTTTCTTCGCCCCAGTTGCAATCGATTGCCTCAAATCTGCATACAGACAGGCATTCTGCGCATCTGATGCATTTACTTTGGTCGATTTGTGCCTTTGTTTTGCCAAGTGTAATAGCATCGGCAGGACAGTGTTTGTAACAAACACCGCAAAGCGTACAATTCTTCGTGATGCTGAGGGTAAGAGCTGCGTGCTGTTTCATCTTCCCTTTTTTACCTGCGCAGCCCATTCCCAGTGTTTTGAGCGTAGCTCCGAGACATGCTACGCAATGGCCGGTAAAGTGAGCTATAGAAAGGATTGATTGACAGCGAATAATATCCGATGCGATGAATACTTCTTTGTGGATTTCACCGTTAATTTTTATTGCCGTCTCTGCGCTTCCAAACAATCCGTCAGGTGCGATAAATGGTATCCCGAGCTTATCCGAGCTAAAGCCATGCTCCGCGGCCAGGATGCTGTGGTCGATGGCATTGCTCCTTTTCCCTAAATACAAAGTGGTGGTGTCGGTGAAAAATGGTTTTGCTTTTAGCCCCTGCAGCTCTTCCACTAATCCTTTGAAACAGTCAGGCCGTATATATGTATTATTTCCGTGTTCGCCGACGTGAACTTTAACAGCCGTAAAATCATTTTCCTTAAAGCAGCTTGAAAAACCGCCGGCTTTGAACAGCTTGCGAGCCTTTTCGGAGATTTTGTTTTCGCCGTCTTTAATGCAGCTTCCAATGAAGTAAACTTTAGATGCCATATGTTTTCACTCGGATATAATTATGTGGGGTTGCTATTGTGCTCATTGATAACGACGCAAGGCAAGCTGGAGGATTTGGTCGAGCAGCTTTTCATATGAGATGCCGGCTTTTTCCGCTGCCTCGGCTACTTCCTCGCCGTAAGCGATATCCGGGTTCGGATTAGTTTCGAGGATAACGAGCTTGTTTTCAGGCGTCAGTCTTAAATCTATTCTCCCGTAATCGCGAATTCGAAGCAGACGATACACCCTTTTACAGATACGCTCGATGTTTTTGGTGATGGACTGGTCAAGTTCGGCGAAACCGAAACTGATATTCCATTTTTCACGATATTTTCGGTTCCACTTTACACGGTATGTTGCGAGATGAGGTCCCTCGGAGCCGTCGAAATCGAAAAAGCATTCGCGTATGGGCAATACAGTCAGTTGCTTGTTTCCAATAATGCTGACATAAAGCTCTCGGCCTTCGATGTATTCTTCGACTATGACCGGCTGCTCCCAGCCTTCGTGAACAAATTTGACACGCTCCAAAAGCGCGGATTCATTCGTGACAAGAGATGCATTAGAGATGCCCTCGGAACTGTCCTCGAAGGCAGGCTTGACAACCAGAGGGTAATGAAGTGGCTTGGGAACACGCACCTTTTGGTTCTGGGCAATCGAAGTAAAATCGGGAACGTGTATTCTATGACTGGTTAGTAACTGCTTGCACAGCCGCTTATCTCGGGATAGCATCAGTCCTGTTGGGCCTGAACCGGTGAACGGAATATCCAGCATCTCAAGGACCGCTGCGATGTTCATATCCATGCTGCGGTCTCCGCCAAGCTGCTCTGTCAGGTTAAAAACGATATCTGGTTTTTGCTCACTCAGGGTAGTTACGACGATTGTTATGTCATCTTCGACACCAAAGACAGATACGTTGTGCCCCAGCTCGCGTAATGTCCGGATGACATGATATTCCGTCGTCGGCTCTTTTGGCCCCTGCCTGAAATCAGGGTCATTACTCGGTATGGTCCACTTATCCGCAAGAACTGTGATTTTTAATTTGCGTTTCATTAGCGTTGTAGCTTCCTTTTTGTCCCAAATATATTTCCTGCGATAGAGGTAAGAAGAACTGTTATTGCTATTATATCATCCGGGCCATCCTTTTTTGCATATAAATCAAGCCCTTCACAGCGAACTATTATCCTGTTGACCAGCTGATGAATGTCGTATTTACGATGCCCGGTCCATCTTGCAACATTGTCAATAATCTGGTGGCGATGTAAGCGAAGAACAGCAGAGGCCTTGGTCGTCGTGGACGAGGAGCTTCTTGTCTTGAAAAGCTCTTTTAGACTATCATCATAAAAACCGTGAAAGTCACTGCCAAGTGTCTTGCGTTTTCTTTCGTAGAAGCCGGCAAGGGTAGAAATCATTCGTGAAGCCGACCAGGGCGGGGTCCCTCTGGATGTAGTTATTGGTTCCTTGTTATTGAGCCTTTTCATTACATTATCGATATAACGTAGCTTCTTTATCACGGGCCAGTCCCGGTATTTCTCCTGCCAATTACTGTTCGGTGTAAGCCAAACGGCAAAAGTCTCTGCGAAGTCCTCATCAGGATGTGCCTGTGCATAATTGCCTTTGAGGTGGATAACGAATCGCCTCGAGTAGGGCTGGTAGTAATAAAAATCAGAGTATTTGACTGAGAATCGGCCAAATAGCTCTCGCCATCGTGTTTTCTTATAAAGTTCATAAGCATAGTTCAAAGCGTGTCCACATTCATGTCGCAGAAACTTCATACACGATTTTTCTGTTCCGCCCTCAACTTCGAACATCATTTTCTTTTCAATATTTTTTAATCGCGGCTGGGCCAAGTAAAACGGAATACCGATTATGGGTTCCCTGTCAGGGCAAAGCCACTCATCTGCAAGATAGCAGGGAGGGTGGAAGCTTATACCTTTTGATGCGAGTTCCTCATAGAGTTCGTTTATAAGTGGCTCAAGAGAAGAATCCTTGATTTGCAGATTAAAGTCCCGCACTCGAATCGGCAGGATTTCTTCATCTGTTAGCCTTTTCCAGTTTATTACCTTCGTCGTTTTTGCCATAACAGCTCTTATCAAGCTACATTTCTTCAAGCCATTAGCATGTATCTTCTTACTACATTATCTATAACAAAAATCAGGTTTTTTGCAAGGAGGTAATTACTGCTGTTTAGAAGAAAAGATGCTGTATAAGCACTTTTAAGCCAAGGCCGATAAGAACCAGGCCGCCGAGGGCTTCGATTTTATTCTCGAAAAAATGCCCGACTTTCTTGCCAATGTATACGCCGAGATATGATAGCACAAATGTTACTACCCCTATTATTATCACCGCAATAACGATAGAGCTTGTAATCAGTGAAAGCGTAACACCAACAGCTAAAGCGTCGATACTCGTGGCAATTGACAGGGCTAACAAAACAAAAATATTTGATGGGTCGAAGCTTTTCTCAGCCGAACCAATTCTAAATGACTCGTAAATCATTTTGGCCCCCACGGCACTCAAGAGGCCGAAGGCAATCCAGTGGTCAAAACCGGCTGTGTATTTTTTCGTACTCAGCCCTGCCAGGCAGCCAACCAATGGCATAAACGCCTGAAAGCCGCCAAAGAAAACTGCCATTCGCAAGCTATGCCTTAACTTCAACTGTTTGTACGCGGCCCCAGATGCAACAGACACCGCAAACGCATCCATCGCCAGACCAACAGCTATTATTACAATTGTTACCAGTTTCATTATTATAGTGAGCTTGTCGAACCTATATTGTTTGACTGTTTTGTTTCGTTCGACGTATTTTTATGGCTCACATCGTTTGCAGGGTCTTTTGCCGGCGTTTATTGCATCTTCTCTGGTTTTGTAGCGTACGAGGTTTTTCGGTGCAATTTTTTGTGCCCACATGCAAGTTGATTTGTGGAAGACCTTGCTGTTCTTTGAGGCCACGTAAAGATATTTAGTCACTGCTGTTTTAGCAGGTGGTTGTGCTGGTTCTCTTTCGCTGATGACAACCTGCTTTGCATCGATGGGTCCGCCTTTTGGCGAGACCTCGCTGAAGGCGGGCTGAACACCTTCCGGATTGGCAGCCCGCCAGGCCCTAATAAAGACACCAACTTGTTCCAAAGCAACTTCATTAAGCTTAGCAGACATTTCTTGCGCCGATACTACCTGCATCACCGGCTCAGTTTTCCACACATCGGCTTTCTGTCGAAGTGCAGGTTTTACCTCCACATAGATATTTTTAGCTAATAGTGTTTGAATGTGGAATACATATCCGCCTTCGCGAGGCGATGTAGCCGCTTCGGCGGAGTCGGCTTGTTTGAATTGCTCAAGCTTGAGTAAACATACGCAAATTTTAAGTTCGGGCCGGATGGGCAATTTATACATTACCCCCGGCTCTGGAGAGAACACTTTGATGCCTGCTTCGTTTAGTTTGTTACTTATTTGAGTTTTTATTTTTTCCCATGCAAGGCCGTTTGGCTCTTCGCCGGTGTGGAGAATATTAACATGCAAGTTGTCTATACCTGCTAAGGCGTGTTTGGCATCGGCTGAGATTGCAGGAAATAAAAAGATGATAACGATTGCGGCAGTAGAATAGAATCTTTTCATTTTAATATCCTTTCTTTTTCATCTGGACCTTAATGGTTATTGCAATGTTATGCTATAATCGCAAAGGCATCACTGACATCCATTCCTTCGGTGATGCCAATGTCTTTGGTTTTTGCATTCACCTTTGTGACTTTACGCTCCGGGAAACGTTCGAGCGTTCCTATAGGATTATCCGGCGTACTTTCCACCAATGCCGCAACTACGCCGTAGCGCTGGCAGGCCTCTACATCTATGGCCGGGCAGGCCAGAAATCCTTTGGTTCCGGTTACCAACAGAATATTGAATCCCGGCCATTTGGTTTGTACGCTTTCAACCAGCCCATTTGGTGTCTGGTATGTTTTTGTGTGAACCTCCATTATTTTCACCTCCTTGTGATTTCTCGCTGTTTCAGTTTTATCCGCCGTGGCGGAACCCCTCGCAACTCGTAAATCGTCGATTGATATATCACTCCGGCCGACCGAGCTGGCTCCCGATTTCGCTCATCTTCTCATCGAGCAGCTCTTTGCTTTTGGCTTCGACATTTAGTCGCAGCAGCGGCTCGGTATTGCTCGACCGACAATTAAACCACCAGTTCTTATACTGAACAGTTACCCCATCCAGATTGTCGGTTTGGCCGTCACTGTATCTTTTTGCAAGCTCATCCATCTTGGCTTGTTTATCATCAATTTTGAAGTTTATCTCACCGCTGCTGTAATATCTTCGCAGTGGCTTGATTAGCTCACTTATCGGCGTCCTGGTTTCACTGACAATATTTAAAACATGCACTAAGGTAATCATTCCCGAATCAGCGTAGAAATTGTCGCGATAATAGAAATGCCCTGAAAGCTCGCCGCCGAATACAGCGTGTGAATCTCGCAGTGCCTTTTTCATAAAAGCGTGCCCTACACGTTCCCTGCGCGGCGTGCCGCCATTTTTGAGAATTTCTTCGACAACAACCCAGCTGCTTCGCAGGTCGTATACTATTGCCGACTTCGGATGCTGCTTTAGAAAATACCCAGCCATCAAAGCTGTCATCAGGTCGCAGCCGATGGTTTTGCTTTTTTCATCAATCATCATTAGCCTGTCTGCATCGCCGTCGAAGCAAATGCCGAAATCACACTTTTTTGACTTTACGGTTTTTTTTACCTGAGCCAGGTTTTTTTCAATTAGTGGGTTTGGCTCATGTTTGAATTTGCCGGTGTGCTCGAAATTAAGAGGGATGATTTCTATCGGTAAATCGCCGAAAACAGCGGGCACAATTTTGCCTGCCATTCCGTTCGAGGCATCGACGGCAATTTTGAGCTTTTTTATATTGGGGTTCAGAAATTTTAGAACATGGTTTTTATATTCAGTGGTTAAATCACGTTTTTCCACAGAGCCGCTAACTTTGCCTTTTGTGTGAAGCAAAGCCATAGCGATATATTGTATATCTTTTAAGCCGGTATCGACGCCGATGGGTCTGGCTGCCTGACCGGAAATTTTGAAGCCATTATACCTGGCCGGATTATGTGAAGCCGTTACCTGTACTCCGCCGCACGTACCCAGATGATTAATGGCAAAGTACATCTGTGGCGTATCAATCATTCCTATATCAATTACATTTGCACCGGTGGAGGTAATGCCCTCGATAAGGGCATTGGCAAGGGCTTCGCCATGCGTTCTCATATCTCTGCCGACACATAAGGCCTGGGCGTTTGTTTGTCCCCGCTCATAGCCGGTAAGCAACGACGGTAAAAATCGGGCTGTCGCACAGCCGATTTTCCACGCATCTTCTTCGTTAAACTGGTCGGGATAAACACCTCTTATATCGTATGCCTTAAAAATCCCAGCATCCATTATTACAAACTCCTTATGGTATTTAATGATAATTCGCCTTCTGTTCTTCGGTCCACAGGTTATGATTCCCTGGGCACGAATTCTGCCTACAGTTACCTACTTTATACCGCCCTCGCCAGAAATGTCAATAATGAACGCTAAGCCGATTTTTGTGTATTCCGGCAAAATTCACCTATTTAGAATGTTTTTGTGGAAATTATTGTGTTCTTTGTTATACTACCGATATACTGGAGCACGATAAATAGTCCTTAGTAAATAATCGAATTTTTGGCCGGGTCCCATGCAAGCCGAGCCCGTGAATCTGGTCAGGCGGGGAACCGAGCAGCCATAGGCGTGAGCTTGGCTGTGCTGTGGGTAAACCCGGCCTTCTTTTGAAAATGAGTTACACGGTACTTGCAAGAAAATATCGGTCGCAGACGTTCGATGATATCGTAGGGCAGGACGTTATCAGCCAGACGCTTAAGAACGCCATAAAGACCGACAGGGTCGCTCACGCCTATCTATTTACCGGCACTCGCGGCGTTGGCAAGACCACTATGGCACGGGTGCTGGCAAAATCGCTCAACTGTCTCTCTGTCGATAAGCCGACGACTAAGCCCTGCTGCAAGTGCGATAGCTGCGTGGCAGTAAATATCGGCGAAGATATCGATGTTATCGAAATAGATGGAGCATCAAACAACAGAGTTGACGAGATTCGTGAGCTTCGTGAAAACGTCATATACCGCCCCGCAAGGTCAAGATTCAAGATTTATATTATCGACGAAGTTCATATGCTGACGACGGGCGCATTCAATGCCCTGCTTAAAACATTGGAAGAGCCGCCCAGCCACGTTAAGTTTATCTTTGCTACCACCGAGCCGAACAAAGTTATCCTGACTATTCAATCCAGATGCCAGAGATTTGATTTTAATAATATTCCAGCCGGCAAAATTGCCGGGCAGCTAAAATCCATCCTCAAGCAGGAAAAGCTCAAATATGAGGACGATTTGATTTTGCCCCTTGCGAAGATGGCAAATGGCTCGATGAGAGACGGCCTGAGCCTGCTGGATAGATTAATTAGTACCGGCATAGAACCTTTGACGGCTGAGCTGTTAGAGCAGTATTTAGGCAGCCCGAATAGTGAAAAGATTTACAATCTTATCGCCAGAATCGGCGACAGTGACGCAGCCGGGACACTTGCATCCGTCGAAGACTTAATCAATACAGGCGTGGGCGAGGTCCAGGTCGTTGATTCGCTGATTGATTATATGCGGGATTTAATGGTGGTTAAATCCACGGGGACCGACAGCGAGCTTCTGGCCTTGACCGCCGAGCAGAGAAAGAGAACTGGCGAGTTAGCTGAAAATTTCGATACCGCTGCTCTTATTTACAATATAACCGCACTTGAAAAATTGCGGTGGACGCTGAAAAACAGCGACACACCGAGAGCGCTTCTGGACGCCCTGCTGCTGCGGTTTGCTCTGAGCGAACACTTTTTGAATGTTGATGAGCTTCTGTCACAGTTGCGGGGTGGCACTGCTGCTTCCGCCTTCGTAAAAACTACGACGGACAAGGACGTTAAAAAAAAACAGCAGAGCTCCGAGGCACAAAGGCACAAAGGGACAGAGATAAAAAGTAATGAGCAGCAGGTAGCAAATAGCGAGTCACGAGCCATCCATCCTTCGCCCCTTAGGGGCTACGGAGGACAGGCGGGCCACGAGAGACGAACCAACAGCCGGAGGAAAAACGAAATAGTCAACGACCCCGCAGTAAAAACTGTCATCATCGGCCTTGACGCAACTATCACCGAAGTCGAAGAGAACTAAAAAAAATGATTATGAGTGGCGTATATACAGAAACTTTGAATAGGCTTATTGAGGAATTCGGTAAGCTGCCGGGCGTTGGGCCTAAGACGGCGGAACGGCTGGCTTTTTATATATTGAAAGCCAAAGGCGATGAAGCTATGGCCCTGGCTGATGCCATACGGGATGTCAAAAATAAAATCAAACGCTGCCAAATCTGCTATAATTATTCGGAACAACCAATTTGCGAAATCTGCTCCGACCAAAGGCGGGATAAGAGCTTAATATGTGTTGTCGAGCAGCCCAAAGATGTCATAGCCCTGGAAAAAACTGGGGCGTGTAAGTGGGTTTATCATGTCCTCGGCGGCCACATCGCACCATTGGATGGAATTGAGCCGGACGATTTGACTATCGACAAGCTCGTCGAACGCGTCCGAAAAGGTGGCATCAAAGAAATAATAATGGCCACTAATCCTAATATGGCTGGTGACGGCACAACACTATATATAAGCTCGCTGCTCAGAGATACCGGCGTGAAAATTACCCGCTTAGCGAGAGGTCTTCCCACTGGCAGCACTATCGAGTACGCAAGCGGCAAAATGCTTACCGACGCTATAATCGGCAGGCAACAATTAGAGTAAGTGGGGATTTTTGAATCAGCACGTGAATCTTGACGATATCTTTTGGTACATTTATGATATAATAATTGAAGCGGTTTCCACGGATGGAAGCGAAGATTCAGAATAAAGATTTTTGTCAGGTGTTCCTATGAAGTTGGAGATGAGAGGTGACATGCGGCTGGAGCAGCGGATGAAGCTCGCTCCACATATGATTCAATCGATGGAGATTCTCCA
>CAZOQJ010000021.1:0-24158 GCA_964581905.1 uncultured Pirellulales bacterium | reverse complement strand
CGACAGCGCCAATGGCTTCGACGCTAATGAGTACGGCATTAACACAGCAGACTACGTAACCGATAAGAAGGAAGGCACCTGGGCCCTTGACCTTAAAGGTGACGCCAACTATATTGAGGCCGACTATGTCGCTGCGGACTATGGAATACAAGGCAATAACCATAGGACCATTACCGCGTGGGCAAAAACACGCACCTTCGACGACGAATTCCGTGGTCTCTATGAGATTGGCGGACAAGAGGAGCGCGGGCAAGACTTCTCAATGTTAACAAGCGGCGATGAGCCCAATGTCTGGCGTGCAAACCACGAAGGTGGAGCTCCAGGGTGGGACATTGACTTCGCGTATCCGTCACAGAATAAATGGGTGCACCTTGCTCACACCTATGACGGTACCACAGTCAGGGTATATGCTGATGGTAACGCCGTTGCTGAACGTGTGTTAGACCTTAATACGACCAACCTGAAGAATTTCAGCATAGGCCAGTGGACCAGCTGGGGTGATTACTACTTCGATGGTATAGTCGATGATGTGCGTATCTATGACTGTGCTCTGAGTCAGGCCAACGCAGCGTACATTGCCCGTTACCCTGACGTAAATGCGTTTACCCAGCCGTTGGAACTGCTGCTGACACCGCAAAATCTTGCCATTGACCTGTTCGTCAAAGACCCGAACATGATTAACTTCAGGGACGTTGCTGAGTTGGGCAAACACTGGGGTGAGACTCAGGTTTGGCCGACATGGTAAAGCAGCTTTGATATAGTGCCGTTGGTAAGCAGTTAAATTTGTATTATTCGGGGCCTACATCAGTTAATTCGATGTAGGCCCCGGTTGTTTTTGTCGTTGGGGATACTGCTTACAAATCGAAAAAACGCTGTTTGTGCTTAATTGTTCGCTTTACATTAGGACATATTCCTGGTTATAATAAGTCTCCAGCTTGATGTTCGGCCCTTCGACAAGCTCAGGGCGGTGAGCAATGTCGAACCGCTGGGATTTTTTATGTGGGTATGTTATGAGCGAAGAGCTTTCGAAAGTATATGAGCCCAAAACAATAGAGAAGCTGGCGGATAAGATTTGGCTTGCGGGCGGATATTTTCACGCTGAACCGCCGAGCGACGGTAATGACAAAAAGGTCTATACCATCGTAATTCCGCCGCCTAACGTTACAGCCCCCCTGCACCTCGGCCATGCACTGAATAACACATTACAGGATATCCTGATTCGATTCCGGCGGATGCAGCAATATACTACGCTCTGGATGCCAGGGACAGACCACGCCGGTATTGCAACGCAGACGGTCGTTGAGAAACGAATACTGTCGGAAGAAGGCAAAAAGCGTACCGACTTCGAACGGGAAGAGTTCGTTGGGCGTGTTCAGACGTGGAAAGACGAATACGAGGCCCAAATTATCAACCAACTAAAAGCGATGGGCTGTTCATGCGACTGGCAGCGAACACGTTTTACGATGGACGAGGTATGTGCAAAAGCGGTGCGAGCTGCGTTTTTTAAGCTATTTAAGGATGGTCTAATCTATCGTGGAAAACGGCTGGTCAACTGGGACCCTGCTACACAGACAGTGCTGGCGGATGATGAGGTCGAGCATGAGACGGTGCAGGGACATTTCTGGTATATGCGCTATCCGTTAATAGAACCGGTTCGGATTGAAGGCGAACAGATAGAATTTGTAACCGTTGCCACGACCCGGCCGGAGACGATGCTCGGCGATACTGCTGTTGCGATGAATCCGACAGATAAGCGAGTTGAACATCTGCTTGGTAAAAAGGTTCGTCTTCCGATAGTAGGCAGGATAATCCCGATTATCGCAGATGAGCATGTTGTATTGGCCGACCCGGATAGTGACGATGAAAAAGCGAAATACTCGACCGGCTTTTTGAAAGTAACGCCTGCCCACGACCCGGATGACTATGTTATTGGCGAACGTCATATTAAAGAAATCGCAACGGTAGTCATGCCTAAAGATTGTGGTGAAGATGCTCGGAATTATGTATTTATTAACATAATGGCACCAGATGGTACTATCAGCGACAAGTATGGTTGGTCTGACTGGAACGAGATTAAAAATAGCGATGTTGAAAATCTTATCGGGATGGACCGGTTCGAGGCACGCGAGGCAATTGTTGAATGGTTCCGTCAGGAAAAACTATTAGAGGATGTCCGCGAATATTCCCACGAAGTCGGGCATAGCTATCGCAGCCATGTGCCGATTGAACCGTATCTGTCCGACCAGTGGTATATCGCTGTGAAAAAGCCAATCGAGCATTTGGCGGAAAAGTTTGGCTCCGGATTAATTGAAGGAACGGATGTGCCGGTAAATTCTTTAGCTGGGCTGGCTCTAAAGCCGTTACTTGATGGCCGATTGCGTTTTACTCCTGAGCGTTATGCAAGAACCTATCAAAGCTGGCTTGAAAACCTTCGCGACTGGCCGATAAGCCGACAACTCTGGTGGGGACATAGGATTCCAATTTGGTATTGTCAAAAGTGCGAGCAAGTCAGTTCCGGTCTTGATGACCTTACAAATTGTGAAAAATGTGGTTCTGGTGATTTGATTCAGGACGAGGATGTTCTCGATACGTGGTTTAGTTCGGCGTTGTGGCCGTTTAGTACGATGGGCTGGCCAGATGATACGCCAGAATTGAAAACATTCTATCCAGGCGATGTGCTCTGTACCGCACGTGAAATCATTACATTGTGGGTATCGCGAATGGTGATGATGGGGCAATACTGCGTCGGAGATATTCCGTTCACGGATGTTTATATTCACGCAATGATTCAGGATGGTGAAGGCCGTAAGATGTCCAAGAGCTTAGGTAACGGTATCGACCCGCTGGTCGCTATCAATAGTCATGGGGCTGATGCAATGCGGTTTACCCTGGCAAATATGACCACCGATACACAGGATATTCGGATGCCGGTTCTGCAAATGACGCTGCCGGACGGGCGTGTAGAGAACACATCGCCAAAATTTGATACAGGCAGAAACTTCTGCAATAAGCTGTGGAATGCTTCGCGATTTGCCTTGATGAATCTCGCCTGGATAGACCCTGAGAAATTCAACAAAGATAAAATGGATATTACCGACAAGTGGATTCTTTCCCGTCTGGCACAAACAATTGCCGATGTTACTAAATCTTTAGAAGAGTTTAAGTATAATGAGCCGATGTCGCTCCTCTACAGGTTTTTCTGGAACGATTTCTGCGACTGGTATCTTGAGTGGGCCAAGCCAAAAATGCAGGATAAAGAGCAAAAGCCGATTGCTCAAAATGTGCTTGCCTTTGTACTGGACCAAACTCTTCGTTTGCTGCATCCATTTATACCGTTTATTACTGAGGGAATATTCCAAAAGCTCAATGAAGTTGCACCAGTTAGAAAGCTCAATAGGATTGCAGAAGCTGCCCAAGCTAATGCTTTGGTAGCTGCCCGATGGCCAGAAAGATTAGACTCTTTAATTGATACAGAGGCAGAAAAACAGATTTCAATTATCCAAAGTTTAATTCGGGTGGTAAGAGATATTAAAAGTCAATACAATATCCCTCCTGCAACAACGCTAACAACTTCGGCGAACACTTCGGTACGCGTTGCTCAGATACTAAATAATAACTCTGAGCTAATTTGCCAACTGGCAGGTGTTAAAGTATTTATGGCCGATACCAATATAGAAAAGCCTAAGAATGCTGCAACTTCGATAGTAGATGATATGCAAATTTTTGTTCACGATGTGATTGACCCTGAAGCTGAAAGAAAACGACTTCAAAAACAAAAGCAGGATATAGAAAAAGCCAAAAAAGCGGTAGAAGCCAAGCTGGCCAATAAAAATTTTATTACTAAAGCCAAGCCGGAAGTTGTTGCCCAGGCGAAAGATAGACTGGCTGAACTAACAGAACAGTTAAAGACCATTGAAAAACACCTTGCGGCATTGAAATAATTGATACAATAAAGGCGGAACTAAAATGGAACGAGAAGCCGAATTATCGCGTATAATCATAAACGAGATGTCCGACCAGCAGATAATCGTAATAAAGGAGCGTCACGGCGAACGCAGCTTTCCGATTGTTATCGGCATAGTTGAAATTTTCGCAATCGACCGCCGATTAAAGGGCATCGAACCGCCGCGTCCGATGACACACGATTTGTTGGATGGTGTAATTAAAGGCCTCGGTGCAAAAATAGAGAAGATAGTCATAAATGACTTGCGCAATCACACCTTTTATGCAAAAATATGCCTGAGTTTGAACGGCAAAACTGTGGAAATTGACTCACGCCCTTCTGATGCTATTGCTCTGGGGGCTGCGTCAAATGCCCCTATTTATGTTGCCGACCATGTATTCGATGCGGCTTCGCAGTGAAAAAGGTTGATAAAATCAGCACCCCGATACCAATACAAAGCATAGTGTCTGCAATATTAAATGCCGGCCAATGGTACTGTCGGTAATAGACATCAATAAAGTCCCGCACAAAACCATCATTAAATATTCTGTCGTAAAGATTGCCACAAACACCAGCAGCAAAAAGGGCCAAAGCGATGTGAAGCAATGTATGCCGGGTTTCGCTAAAAAGAAATATAACGAAAATCGCTATCAACGCCATAACCGAAACTGCTGCTAATAAATAGGGCCTGCCGGAGAATAATCCAAAAGCAGCGCCATCGTTTTGCGCCAATACCAATTGCAAAAAGCCGTCTATAATTGAAACACTATCAGATTGCTTCTGCTCAAGCCAGCTGAATACCGCTGTTTTACTCCACAAATCCAGAGCCAAACCAGCAAACATCAAAGACCAGAAAACAAGCTGCGCCGTTAAGCCAGGCGGTACGAAAGGTCGGCGTCTCCCCAAAAAATGGTTTGAACTCAGTTGGGCATCACTGTCTTCTGTTTTCAACTTTGTCATACTCAGATTTACTTTGAATGCTTTTATTGGCAGTCAATTATAATCATAGTAAGTGTCGCTGTCAAAAACTTTTAGCAACACAGGTTTAGCGGATAGTGTACACCAATCTTATTTATAGGACTACTTTTCTATGTGTTGGAAACTTTAGAGCTTTTACTAATGTAAGGATAATGGCTATCCGACAAATTATATAGATGAGAAGGGTAAATAGCATGGGGTGGTTGTGGCGATAGTATGCACGAGTCAGGTTCTATCTTATTTATCCATATAGTTTTTAAAGAGTAGAGCGTCAGTTGGAAACTCAAACAAGCGAAAAAGCGCAGATTTTTATCGACAAGATTTTGATAAAAGTTCTGCTCATAGAAGATGACGATATTGACATCCGGTTGGTTAAACGGGTTCTATCCAAGTGCCCACAGCCCGTTGAGTTTGCTATTGAGCCGGCAAGAAGTTTGTCGGAAGCCGTTGAGTACCTGGCATTGGGCCGTGCAGAGTATGACATTGTATTGCTCGACCTGGGACTGCCTGACAGCACCGGCGTTGAGACTCTTCGGAGAGTTAAAAAAGTTGACCCTGAGATACCCATCGTAGTATTGACAGGATTAAACGATGAAGAAACGGGAATCGCAGCAATTCAAAACGGTGCGATGGACTATCTCGTTAAGGGGCTGCCGTTAGAACTATTATTGGCTCGAACGCTTATTTATGCCAGGGAACGCCAAAAAACAGAGCAGCAAATCAGAGCATCTCTCAAGGAAGAAAGAGCACTTCTGCGAGATATTCACAGCCATGTCAAGAATTACATACATGTTGTCTGTAGCTGCATGAAACTCCAGGCTAAAACTCTTAAGAACAAAGATGATATCGATATTTTAAATGAATCTTTAGACAGAATCAAAGCGATAGCCCTGGTCCACGCGGAATTCTATCACTCCAAAAAATTGTTGAACATCGATTTCACAGGATACATCAAAGAATTGATAGATAATCTGGTTTTCTCTCACAATCTTGACATAAGTAAAATTGCGATAGAGACAAATGTCGAGGGAGTTTCTCTCGGGATTGGTCTGGCTATCCCATGCGGGCTCATTCTTAATGAGCTGCTTTCCAGCTTTTTAAGACACGCTTTTGCAAAAGGTAGAAACGGTAAAATCAAGATATCCCTTCGTGAAGGCGAGAAAGACGAGATTGAGCTAAGAGTCAGCAGCAAGGGCCTCGGCATCCCGGAAAATTACAGAGACAACGAATCTTTAGGCATGCAGCTGCTTTCCACCCTTGTAGCAGAAGGCCTCGAGGGTCAATTTGAACTGGACAGAAATGAAGACATAGAGCTTAGAATTGTGTTTAAAAATACCACCTTCCGTTCTCTTTCCAAATAACCCCCTGCCACACAAACACTTATATTCCGCTGCTTTAAAAAAGAAATTAAATTAAACCGGTGACGGATTCTACTATTGTAAGTATTGCTGCCTAATACTGTTAGCGACACAGGTAAATTTTTGCTGTTGTGAGCACACGTCTATATTTGACATATTCAACACAGCTTTATATCATATTCTTTCAATTTAATTGTAGTCTAAAGTGTAGACGAGGTAATGCCTCGTCTCTGTTTTATTTACTTGAAAGCTTTTTCTCTTATGACGAAAGAAAAAATAACTCTGAAAAGAAGACCGTTCGTGCTGATTATACGAGACGGCTGGGGATATAATCCAAACCCGGCTGAAGACGAATATAATGCAATCAAGCGTGCCCAAACTCCCGTAGATGATATGTTGATGGCCGAGTATCCCCATTGTCTTATCCATACCAGCGGTGAAGATGTGGGTTTGCCGGACGGGACGATGGGAAATAGCGAAGTAGGACATCAAAATCTTGGAGCAGGAAGAATTGTCTCACAGGAATCGGTGAGAATCAGCAAAGCTATTCGTGACGGGTCCTTTTTTGAAAATAAAGAGTTTCTGAATGTAATCGATTTTGTAAAAAGCAACAAAGGCAAGATGCATGTTATGGGTTTATGCAGTGACATTGGTGTACACTCGCTGATGGACCATCTGTATGGTTTGCTTGAACTGGCAAAAAGAAACGATATAAAGGATGTTTTCATACACGCTTTTACCGACGGCAGAGATTCGCCGCCGGACAGCGGAGCAGGATATATCGCTGATATCGAAAAGAAAACCCGGGAAATAGGCGTAGGCAAAATTGCTTCCGTGATGGGTAGATTCTATGCTATGGACCGTGACAGCAGATGGGACCGTGTGCAGAAAGCATACGAATGTATAAGAATAGGTAAAGGTATTAAAGCAGCATCTGCAGCAGAGGCGGTTGCTAAGAGTTACGAGAGGGACATAACCGATGAATTTATTGAGCCGACGTGTATTGTCAATGAGGACAATGAGCCAATAGCCACCATCAGCGACAGCGATGGCGTAATATTTTTCAACTTCCGCGGTGACAGACCTCGTGAAATCTCGCGTGCATTTGTTGAGCCGGATTTCAAAGAGTTCGCAAGGCCTACCAAGCCAAATATATATTACGTCTGTACGACTGAATATGATGCGACAATACCAGCGGCAGTAGCATTCCCGAAACCGCCAAAAATGAAAAATATTTTAGGAGCATACTGGAGTTCTCTGGGACTAAAGCAGTTTCGATGTGCTGAAACGGAAAAATACGCGCATGTTACCTTCTTCTTTAATGATTATACCGAAAAGCCCTTTAAGGGCGAAGACAGGCAAATTGCGCCTTCGCCGCGAGTTCGAACCTATGACCTAAAGCCCGAAATGAGCGCCTATGAAGTTGCGGATATTGTACTAAACAGACTTGACTCGAATAAATATGATGTGATAGTAGTCAATTTTGCCAATCCGGATATGGTTGGCCATACAGGTGTGTTGGAAGCGGCGATTAAAGCGGCTGAGGTGGTGGATGAATGCGTCGGTAAAATCTTAGACAAGGTCAAAAGTATGGGTGGGGCGGTAATAGTTACAGCCGACCACGGCAATTTCGAGAAAATGATAGACGGCAGCCCCGACAACCCACATACTGCTCACACCATTGGCGATGTGCCGTTGATTGTGTTCGATAAGCAATATAAAGGCAAAAAATTGCGTGAAGGAGGAAGGCTGGCAGACGTAGGGCCAACACTGCTGGAGATGATGGGCCTGCCGAAACCGGAAGAGATGACCGGCAAAAGCCTGATAGAGGGATAACAGAAGTTGAGCTAAGGAATTTCAAACTTCGAGGTTTGAAATTCGATATTTGGTTGCACTTTGTGGGGGCAGGATAAAACGATGGGACAGATAGTCGTCCTTGACCAGAATATGGTTAATATGATAGCAGCTGGCGAGGTAGTTGAACGCCCTGCCAGTGTGGTTAAGGAGCTGATGGAAAACAGTATCGACGCAGGGGCGAGGGAAATAACAGTTTCTATCGAGGATGGAGGCAGAAAGTTAATATCGGTTACCGATAACGGCGGTGGGATAGATGCTGAAGACCTGGCCAGAGCGTTTGAGCCGCATACCACGAGCAAAATCAAAACCAGCGAAGACCTGCGAGCTATATCCACGCTCGGTTTTAGAGGTGAAGCATTAGCGAGCATCGCTTCTATCGCACAGGTCAGAGCTGTGAGTCGAAGGAAAGATTCAACTTCTGGGAATAGTATTGAGATAGATTGCGGAAATAAAGGCAGCGTTGGCCCGGCCAGTTCAGATTACGGAACTACAATCCAGGTCAGAGATATTTTTTATAAGCTGCCTGCAAGGCGTAAATTTTTGAAAACGGCTAATACCGAGATGGGCCATATCGTTGAGCGATTCACGCGTATTGCGCTTGCAAGAGGCGATTTGGACTTGACTTTGACACATAATGGAAGAGAGCTTTATCGGCTGGTGAGCCAACAGGGTCTTCGACAGCGAATAAACGAGCTGTTCTCATCCGGGCTTGGTGAGGGCTTGCTTGAGACCGAAACTGATGAAAAAGGGGTGCACATTTTTGCCTTGATGGGCAAGCCGAGTGATTCAAGAACAAGTAGCAAATTCCAATACGTATTTCTGAACGGCCGATTTATCCGCGACAAATTTATCTCGCATGCAATCAAAGAAGCATACCGTGGAACTATTGAGCCGAACAGATTCCCTGTAATCTTCTTGTTTATTCAAATGCCCTACGAGGATTATGACGTTAACGTGCATCCCACAAAGATTGAGGTGCGTTTTTATAATGCCAATCTGGTGCATTCGCAGGTTCTTGGATGCCTGCGGGAAAAGCTTTTATCGGCAAATCTCCAGCCGCAGGCGAAATTGCCGATGGCAGCGGGTTCGGCTGGAGCAGATGTTCCCACAGCAGGCCATAGAAGCAGGGAAATCGCCGATGCAATGGCTGAATTTTTCAGAAAACATAAGCCCATCCCTACACAGCAGCAATTTATACGTGAGCCGACAGATGCAAAGTGGATACCGAAATACAAAGTCGAGGATACCAAGCATGAAACGCTTCAACCAGAAAGAAAATTCATACAAATTCACGATAGTTTCATTGTTGCGCCAACTAATGACGGATTTATTATCATCGACCAGCACGCACTTCACGAACGTATAATATATGAGGTATTATCCAAGCGATTACGAGAAAGTAAGCTCGAATCACAAAGATTGCTGATACCTGAAAGTTTCGAGCTGACCGAGGCACAGATTGATGTGCTTAAAGCCAATACCGCATTGATAGACAAACTGGGGATTGAGCTTGTCCCGTTCGGCCCGCGGACATACGCTATCCAGGCGTTTCCAACCCTATTGGCAAAGGCAACTCCAGTCGATTTTGTCCGGGATTTAATCGATTTACTGGTTGATAAAGGTGCAAGTCTTGATGCGCAAGGTATGCTTAGCGAGGTTTTGAATATGGCTGCGTGTAAGGCAGCAATCAAGGCCGGTCAAAAGCTAAGTGACAGTGAAATAGAGCAGCTGCTTGCAGATAGAGCAAAGGCGGAATTTACAAATTGCTGCCCGCACGGCAGACCCACTACCATAAAATTTTCGATGGCTGAGCTCCAAAAGCAATTTAAGCGGACGTGATATGAAGTTTCTATGGATATCGTTGATGGTGCTCTTTGCCTGCTTAGTAACTTTTGTTGCCGTAAGCCTTCATCATAACCAGGACAGAGCCACCGAGTATAATTCGGCTGAGTTTGCCAATAAACCCGCAAGGATTGTTTGCCTTGCACCTAACCTTACTGAAATTCTTTTTGCACTGGGGCTCAGCGAAAGAATAGTTGCGGTTTCCAGTGATAGTGACTATCCCGTTGAGGCAGCGAATAAGAATAAGGTGGGAACATTCTGGACACCAAATACTGAAGCCATCATAGCATCCAAGCCGGATATGGTTATTACGCTGCAGACCCGGACCGAACACCAAAAGTCCGTTGCGGATAGTTTAAAACGGATGCGGTTTAATGTTTTGACCCTGAAGTTGGAGAAAATAGAAGAGCTTCTGACAGCAATAGAAAAAATTGGCGCTGCAACAGGTTATGAGAAACGTGCTGATGAATTGGCTAAAGATATCAGCAAACAGCTAAATAATTTACAACAGGAACTTACTTCAGCTAATAAGGTCAAGGTTCTGTGGGTTGTGCAGGTTGAGCCTTTACGCGTGGCCGGCAGAAATACCTTTATAAACGAACTGATTGAGCTGGCTGGCGGAGAAAATGCCATTGGCCCAACTATTGCCCAGTATCCATCTATAAGCAGTGAGGAATTATTGGCCTGCGGTGCAGAGGCAATAATACAATCGGCGATGGGAACAGATAACATTGCCGGACAGCAACAGGCTGCAGAGACGTTTTGGAGTAAATTTGCAGCCCTGCCAGCTGTCAAGAATAACAGAATTTATGTTATCGAACCAGACACGACCCTAAGATTAGGGCCAAGGCTACCACAGGGTGCAGAGACGATTGCGCGTTGCTTATACCCGGATAGTTTCAAGCAAACAGGCAGTTATGCACAGCCAGGCGGATAGATTAGCGGATAGATTATATGAAGGAAAAAGTGATATTTTCCTGGAGCGGCGGCAAAGATAGTGCATTAGCACTATACGAACTTACCCAAAGAGCAGACTATGAAATAATAGCTCTACTGACAACGATAAACCAAGATTACGATAGGACCAGTATGCACGGTGTACGTCGTATTTTGCTCGAACAACAAGCACAATCACTGGGTTTTGCTCTTGAGAAAGTGCTCGTTTCGAAAGATTCTTCTAATGAGGAATATGAACGCAAAATGCAAGAGGTCTTGGAAAAATATCAAGCCGATGGTGCATATTCGGTGGTTTTTGGAGATATTTTTTTAGAAGATTTAAGAAAATATCGGCAGGAAAAACTATCAAAAATAGGGATGAAAGCTATTTTCCCTATATGGAAATTTAATACAACTGAGCTGGCCAATACATTTATTGACTCGGGCTTCAAAGCGGTCATCACCTGCGTTGACTCGAATGTTCTTAGTAAAATATTTGTTGGCCGGGCTTTCGATGAGCAATTTTTATCTGAGCTCCCTTGCGGAGTCGACCCCTGCGGTGAAAATGCTGAATTCCATTCATTCGTATATGATGGGCCCATTTTCCAGAGCAGTATTCCATATACAAGCGGCGAAATTGCATTGCGAGAAAATAGATTTTACTACTGTGATTTAGTACCTTTTGAAAAATGCCAAAATATTAGCAGCTCTGTTATGTAATGAGTAAAGTGAAACAATGGCTGAAATTCTAACTGAAAAAAATCTGGCGATTAAGGTTACACTCTGCTTTATAGCGTTAATTGTAATAATGGGCTTATGCACTTCGGTGGGAACCCAAAAAATATCTTTTGCAAAAGTTCTTAGCGGGTCGGGTGATACACCAGGTTCCAACATTGATTACGAAATTTTCGTTATCAGGCTGCGAAGGGTAGTGTTGGCAGCAATGGTTGGCGCGGCCCTGGCGTGCTCAGGGGTGGTATTGCAGGCGATTATGCGGAACCCCCTTGCCGACCCATATATTCTTGGAATATCCAGTGGTGCAGGTTTAGGGGCAATTATTGCAATTCTGTCCGGTATAAGCTGGACGTTCTGGGGCGGTTCCGCGGTAACAGCTTTCGCATTTATGGGTGCCGTGGCAACTGTTTGGTTAGTCTGGTTCATTGGGCATTTTACTGGCAAATCACAAGTTACAGGTTTATTGCTGGCTGGCGTGGTAGTAAATGCCTTCTTTTCTGCGGTGATAATGTTCCTGACATCAATAGCGAAAAGTGAACAGCTACGTGCGACAGTATATTGGCTGATGGGCAGTATAACAGATAAAGACCCGCTTGTGTTGTGGATTAGTGGGATCTGTATCCTGGCAGGGATAATTGCCCTGTTCCTTGTTTGCTACAGATTAAACGCTCTAACGCTTGGAGATGAGCAGGCAATAGGTCTGGGCATCGACCCGGGAAAGACCCGGCTGGTTGCCTTCGGCTTTACAGCCTTCATCACTGCTATTGCGGTCAGTCTTAGTGGACTCATTGGGTTTGTAGGACTTATCATCCCCCACGGAGTTCGCCTGGTATTCGGGCCTGACCACCGTCAACTGTTACCTATAAGTGCGTTAATCGGAGGTGCATTCTTGGTCTGCGCTGACACACTCGCCCGAACAATTTTCGGCCAAGAGCAGCTGCCGGTGGGAGTAGTTACAGCTATTGCCGGCGGGCCATTTTTTCTTATTTTGTTAGCTAAATACAGCAGAAAAGTCAGCTGGTTGAAATGAACAGTAGCATAGAGGTCAAAAATTTAAGTTTCAGCTATCAGCCACAAGAAATAGTTTTGAAAGAAATCAGCTTTGAGGTAGAGCCGGGAGCATTTTTGGTAATAGTAGGGCCGAATGGAGCCGGTAAAACAACTCTGCTGAATCTGCTTTGCGGATTGCTGAGGCCGCAATCCGGCTCTATAAAAATTGATGGAGCACCTGTAGAATCATATTCAACCAAAAAACTTGCACAAAAAGTTGCTGTGGTTCGGCAGGAATTTGTACCGGTATTTGACTTTACGGTAACAGAAATTGTGTCTATGGCAAGAGCACCATATCTGGGAACGTTTGGTTTTGAAAGCGAAAACGACAAGAAAATTATAGCTGAGGCACTTGAGATGACAGATATAACGCGGTTTGCCTCGCGACCTCTTGCCCGGTTAAGTGGGGGTGAGCGGCAGCGAGTTTTTATTGCCAGAGCACTCGCAGCAAACAGCCCTATACTGCTTCTTGATGAGCCGACGAACTTTCTGGATTTGAAACATCAGGTGGGTATATATGATTTGCTGAAAGTAGCTCAACACGAAAAAAGTAAAACAATTGTTGCAGTAACGCATGACGTTAACCTGGCAGCGCAGTACTGTGACGAAACTTTACTTCTTGGAGCGGACGGCAGTTACCAGTATGGTCGTTCTGAGGATGTTTTTTCCTCAAAGCAAATCGAAAGGGTTTTTGGTGTCAGAACATTTGCAGGTAAGGTGGGTCAGGAGAAATTTTTCATTCCTTTAGGTAAATTTGCTAAAGATAGCGGAGAAATCAAAAGCGAGCGTGACAGTAGTTGACAAAAACAAATAAGCACGTATTACCTTAAGTGCTTATATACCAAGTGTTTACTACGCCAAAGTGGCCTGGCCTATAAAAATTAGCTGTATTTTATACGTGTTTATATGTTATAATACTTTCTTAAATTGATGTGCAAAAGAAGGTTTAGTAACAAGGAAGGCAGACAGAGAAGTGGCTCAAAAGCGAAAAAAGACTTCAAGGAAAAAAGTGAGCTCAACGCGGGCAAAGGAAAAACGTTTGACTACCGATGACATTAAGCATTTTAAAAAAATGCTGCTTGAAAAGCGCAGTGAAATCCTAAGAAATGTAAATGAATTCGAAGATGAAGCCCTAAAGAAATCCCGTTTGGATGCAGCCGGAGACCTCTCAAGTATGCCAATCCATATGGCCGACATTGGAACTGATAACTACGAGCAGGAATTCGCCCTGGGCCTGATGGACAGTGAGCGGAAATTACTAAAAGAAATTGATGATGCTTTGGAGCGCATCGAGCAAAAAGCTTATGGGATATGTGAAGGCACCGGCAAAAAAATACCCAAGGCCCGGCTCAAAGCCAAGCCCTGGGCCAGATATTGCGTTGAATACGCCGAAATGCTGGAAAAGGGTCTTGTAAAAGAAAAAGAACAAGAGCAATTAACGCCAGAGCTACAAAATTACGAAAGCGGGGACGAATCAGAGGATTAATTTTACGAGAGCTAAAGCCATCTTTTAAGGGTAACGTAAGGGAGAGGATTTATCTCATTTTGTGCTTGGACAACCAGATAAAAATATGAAACATCAATGTCCGGTCTGTCACAAAACCATTAATGGAACAAATCAGGAACGAGCCGACCAGGCAAAGTTCTTTCCTTTCTGCAGTCAGCGATGCAAGCTAATGGATTTGGGTGCCTGGCTGGATGGCAAATATAAGATAATTTCCGAATCGCAATTACAGAAACAGGAATCCAGTGAACTGCGTGGTACTTCTTCTGATGTAACTTCGGGCAACCACTAAACAACCGTATTCAATAATAAAATATTATAAAAAATTTATTGTAACCACTCTATAATATGCTATATATCAGCATCAGTTCTTTACGCAACAAATAACAATTGTAACATTTTTGAAAGGAAGCAAAAATGGTTAACGAAAAAGAATCTTCTATAATTTTTGACAACTTCCTTTTCCCGAAAATATTCCAGACTTTTCGCATTGCCATCCACTGGAAAACATTAACAATTGCTTTTTTAGCAGTGGCTGTTATATGCCTGATAGGCTGGATTATGGACCTTATAGTCGTTGCCGCATCAGGTTCTCACGGTGAAATCGGTGTATTTTCCATGCTCTGGCATATTGCTATCGAAAGCTTTAACGGTGCAATAGCATCATTATTTGCATTCGATATTCTGAGAGTAGCTGAAAATATCACTGGTTATTTCGCAGCGGTTGGCTCTACTTTCGAGGACCATTATATTTATTGTATTATCTTTTGTGTTGTAAAACTTGCTGTGATTTCCATCTGCGGAGGAGCTATCTGCCGAATTGCGGCGTTGCAATTTGCACGGGGAGAAAAACCAGGATTGACCGAAGCACTACGTTTTAGTGCAAAAAAGTTCACGAGTTTTTTCACCGTACCATTGGCACCAGTTGGCATAATTATCGTCACAGGCGTGTTCATTTTTCTCCTGGGCCTAATAGGCAATATTCCAAGGGTCGGCGAGTTGATAATGGGTATATTTATGTTTGTGACTTTGATTGCAGGAGCATTAATAACAGTTTTTCTAATCGGAACCATTGCCGGATTCAATCTTATGTTTCCTGCCGTGGCTTGTGATGGTTCAGATTGTTTTGATGCAATAAGCCGTTCTTTTAGTTACGTGTATGCAAAACCATGGAGGATGAGCTTTTACACGGCAGTAGCGGCCGTCTATGGCTCAATTTGTTATATGTTTGTACGGTTTTTCGCTTTTCTTTTGCTCCTGGTTACCCACCAGCTATTACAGTTTGGCATTTTGGGTGACAACAGCAAGCTTACTGCAATCTGGGCTGGGCCGAGTTTTTGGAACCTGCTTGGTCCGGCAAGTTCGACAACCGCAAATTGGACGCAATCTCTCGCAGCCTTGCTGGTACACTTATATTTATTGGCCATTATTGGCTTAGTAGTCTCTTTTATAATAAGCTTTTATTTCTCCGCCAATACCATAATTTATGCACTTATGCGCAACAGGGTCGACAATACAGCACTGGACGATGTTTATACCCTCATTGATGAGGGAAAAATTGAGACAGAATTCAAACCTGAAGAGACGCAGCCGGAGACATAGTGAACCCCATTAGAAAGCTCGAGTGGGGCCTTTAAACTCGCCCACGGCTGGCAAATCCCATGTTCGCTATGTATCTTTTATCCCGCCAAACAGTGGGCAGGCTTGTCTGCTCAAAGAAAAGGGGGGCTTTCTAATGGGGTAAAAGCAAAAATCAGAAACGCAGATAAATTCATTAACTCCAGAAGAGTAGCAAAGAACAGGCTTCTTATATAAATTATTAGGGGCGGACTGGATACAGAATGGCATATAGAAAATGCCGGATACACTATCCGCTATTGGCCTCACAATCGCCGGCGCAAGTAAAAATATTTTCTTGACGGATACTTAAGCTGTTGGTAAAATTAGGCTTATGAGTGATTATGTGGGGCAACAAATATGACGATAAATTATATATTATGCCTGATTCAGAGACAGACACAAATCAAGACGCCTTAGAACGGCCATTTTCTCATCCTGCTATACTGCTTACACTCCGCAAGCCTCTTATTATATGTGCCCATTTAGCTGTTTTCGCTGCTTCCTTGATGCTTTCTTTCCTGCTGTCAAACAACATGGAGTTCAAACAGGATTGGCTTGTAAATCAATATCCTCCCCTGCTGTTATTTTTTCTTGTAATTAAGGTTCCTATTTTCGGACTTTTTAAGCAATACCGTGGCTGGTGGCGCTATGCCAGCATATCCGACCTTATCGGTATATTGCGGGCTTCGCTTGTTAGCACTCTGATAATTGTGACCTTGTGGTATGCGTTATTTATGACATTCATGGGAGCTGGTGCAATCTCTGACGAGGAGCCAGGGGGCATAATACAAAAACTACAGCATAATGAACATCTGCAGGCCATACGTGAGGTTAGCCAAGGCGTATTTGTGGCCGATATGTTCGGTACAGTTCTATTGCTGGCCGGTTTGCGAATATTAATACGGCTGTACTACGAGGAGTTCCGCACTGCTGAAGCTGGCCGAATGAAGCGATTTCTTATAGTCGGTGCTGGAGATGCTGGTGAAGCACTTCTACGCGACATCCACCAAAAGCAGGTCGTCGAATACGAGGTGATTGGCTTTATAGATGATGACCCTGCCAAACAAGGTACTTATATTCATGGAATACAAGTGCTTGATATGGTTGAACAACTGCCTAAAATCTGTGAAAACCGCAATATCGAAGAAATTGCCATCGCAATGCCTTCAGCGAGCCATAAGGAGCTAAGACGCGTTATCCGGGTATGCGAAGGTACTAAGATTCGCTTCCGTACGGTGCCGTCACTTACGGATATCGCCTCGGGTAAATTCCGTGTTTCTCAGATTCGAGATGTAGATATTAACGATTTGCTTGGCAGAGAAGCTGTTGAGCTTGAACTGGAATTAATTGAGGATTTTCTAAAAGATAAAATAATTCTCGTGACTGGTGCTGGCGGCTCTATTGGTTCGGAAATGTGCAGGCAGGTGTGTAATTTCAAACCAAAGTTGCTCCTGCTGGTTGAGCATGTTGAAAATCCGCTGTTTTACATAGAGCGGGAATTACACAGTCGATTTCCCGGAGCCCGGATAAAAACGATTATTTGCAATATTACCGACAAAATACGTGTAGAGGAAGTCTTCAAAAAATATAAACCGCAGGTTGTTATTCATGCTGCCGCTCACAAGCATGTGCCTTTGATGGAGCTTAACCCCGGAGAAGCCATCAAAAACAATGTTTTAGGTACACAAAACATTGCTGATGCAGCGGATAAATATGGCGCCACAAATGTTGTAATGATTAGTACCGACAAAGCTGTTAACCCGACCAGCATAATGGGCTCATCAAAGCGCATTGCAGAAATGTATGTTCAGGACCTAAATAGAACCAGTGAAACACATTTCGTAACTGTGCGGTTTGGTAATGTGCTGGGCTCCGAAGGCTCGGTAGTACCTATCTTCAAAAAGCAGATTGCTGATGGCGGCCCTGTAACGGTTACACATCCTGAGATGAAGCGGTATTTTATGACCATTCCGGAGGCCAGCCAGCTTGTTCTGCAGGCAGCAACAATGGGAAAAGGTGGAGAAATCTTTGTTCTTGATATGGGCGAACCCGTAAAAATTGTGGACTTGGCCAGAGAACTTATTACGCTTAGCGGGTTCAGACCGGGCGAAGATATTGAATTGGTCTTCACAGGCCCCAGACCGGGCGAAAAACTTTTCGAAGAGCTCTCGATACAAGGCGAAGACATGCAACCCACAAGACATCCCAAAATCGCTATATGGAAAAATATCCCAGTGGACCGAGATAAAATTCGTACAGCTATAGACGAGCTGGTAACTGTTTCACAAACTCAGGATTACGCCATGATAGCTAAGAAAATAAAAGAGCTTATACCGGAATATATTGGCAGCAATAACAATACCGAAATTAACGAAAACAAAAAAACAGCTATCTGAGAGCCGATTTTCAATAAGGCCGTGCAATTTCATCGCAGAGCAAACTTATCGTTACCTTGCCCCCCATTATAACTCGTCAGGGATAGTGTGAAGAGATTATTTGCCGGACTTGATTTTTGCTTAAGTCACTTTGTATTTAGGCCGATAAGAAGTTTAAAATCGATTCTACTGCAAACGAAACTCAAGATATTCATACAGAAAATCCAGGAAGAAAGATACTGATGCTCGGATTACTTAAAAAGAAGATAAAAAACCACCGACCCAGGATACTCGTTGTCGATGACGACCCTAATATAGCCGAGACAATCCAACAAAGACTCTCGTATTATGGATGTGAGGTTATTGCTGCTGCTAACGGAGAAGAAGGGCTCACAAAAGTGGCAAAAGAAAAACCAGACCTTATCGTGCTTGACATTAAAATGCCAGTCATGAACGGTCACGATATGCTCAAACACCTCAGAGGGCAGAAAAAGTCGAAAGATATTCCCGTGATAATGTGCACTGTGTCTGACGATGTGGAAGATATAACTGTAGCTTCGTCCTGCAATATCTGCGATTATATCACTAAGCCGTTTTATTGCGGAGACCTGGTTGATAAGATTATGACTGCCTTGAAAAAGAAAAATGTGCATATGTAGAAAATAGGAGAAATATTATGGTCAGCAAAAATCCCTCAAAAAGCGCACAAAACACCCAATCGATCTTGGATATTGCAGAGCACAAAACAGATGAGCCGCAGAAAGCCAAAGATATTATGAAATGCGCCGTAATTGTTGTCAGAAAGGACGAGTCGGTATATGAGGCCATACGCTTAATGATAGGTAAAAATATCAGCGGTCTACCAGTTGTAGATGATACAGGCCTAGTCGGTATTATATCAGAGAAAGACCTGTTGAAACTGCTCTTTGACAAGGAGTTCCTGCCGGGAATTGTTGAGGACTATATGACCAGAGAGGTTGTTAGCTTCGACGAAGAAGACAGCGTACAAGACGTTTGCTACAGTCTTATGACTAACCATTTTCGAAGGGTTCCTATACTCCGCCGCGGCAATATAGTCGGTATCATAAGCAGAGCGGACCTCATAAAGGCCAACAAAAATAAATTCAAGCCAGAAAGTATTGTTGAAGAACCTAAAAAATGTAAAGCTGTTCCCAAGGCAAGAGATGTTATGAAGTGTGGGCTGATGACCATAACAAAAGGAGCACCAATATATGAAGCCGTGGAAATACTTGCAACAAGAGATGTTACCGGTTTACCCGTTGTTGATAGCTGTATGAATCTTGTAGGCATAATTTCAGAAAAGGATATACTTAAGCCGCTCTATGACCCAAAGGCGGAGCCAGGAAACGTCGAGGATTTCATGACCAAAGAAGTGGTCAGCTTCAACCAAGATGACAATCTTTTTGACATCTGTCAGTGTCTTATGAACAATAACTTCAGAAGAGTACCGATACTGGACCAAGGCAGGCTTGCAGGGATTATTAGTGTTACAGATATCATATTGTACATCCTCAGAAAAAAGTCAGACCTTATTGAGTATAAGCGCATGGGCATATCAGCCCAGAAAGTAATGTTGGAAAAATAAGATTGTGTGTTGCGAGCATATTCAATAAAAAAAGCCGCTTTGCGAGTCGGCTTTTTTAATTTCATTCGGTTACTAATTCATTAATTTCTACAGGTCCCCGTTATTTCCCCCGGTGTCATTTTCTCTTGGATGTGATTTTTCGTAAACCTCTTTTATTTTTGATGTAGTAAGATGGGTATATACCTGTGTTGTTGATAACGACTGATGGCCAAGCAGTTCCTGAACACTTCGCAAATCTGCTCCATTGTTTAACATATGCGTTGCGAAGCTGTGACGCAATGTATGCGGACTAATCGCCGGGTCCAATCCGGCCATTTTAAGATATTTGTCCATCTTGCGACGAACGCTACGTGTGCTGAGACGCCTGCCGTGTTTATTGACGAACAATACTTTCGAGTCAAAATTACTATTGCTTTGAGCCCGTTTATTTCTGAACTCCATATAGTGCTGAATAACCTGCAGTGCAGATGAGCTGATAGGCGCAATTCTTTCCTTTTTGCCTTTGCCCCTGATATGTACGACCTCACCCAGAAAATCTATGTCGTCCATATTAAGTGCTACAAGCTCACTGACCCTCATGCCGGTGCTATAAAGGGTCTCCAGTATAGCTCTGTCTCTTGCACCCAGCCAATTATCCATTGGCGGCGTCTCAAGCAACTTTTTTATTTCTTCATATTCAAGGAACCGCGGCAGCTTTTTATCCTGCTTTGGCGTTCTAACTTCTGTAACAGGATTAGAGCTAAGTTGGTTTCTCTTGACAAGGAACTTATAAAAGCTTCGCAGAGTGGCAAGTTTACGGGCGATCGTTGCTTTCGAATATTGCTTCTCATTTAGAAAAGCAAGATAAGCTCTGATAGTGCTTACCTCGGCAGAGAGAAGTAAATGGTTAACTTTCGGCATAGTTTCTATTGCGATTGCTGTAGCAGTACCACCATGCTGATGAGCCAATGAACTCATATCAGCATCTGCTGTTCTGTCTTCGGAAGAACAAATGAGAAATACGCCGAATTGGCTCAAATCAGCACCATAACACTTGGCTGTATGTTCGGAAAATCTCTTTTCAAATTTCAAATAATTTAAGAACTCTTCGACAATTGTATTATCTTCCATAATCTATCTACCTAAATCTATTTGGTTAAAAACAACTACCTAATTTATTCACAGCACTTCGAAAAGCACAGGTATATTTATACGCTTTTACTAATTCGTGGGTATTTGCGTATCTACATTTTCATGTAAGAGTTCGTTTGCCTGGCCAATAAGCGATTGTGTGAGTTTGAAACTAAGTACCGCAGCATCAAACCAATCAAAATCCGTTCGATTATCTTTTGCCTGCTCAATCAAAGCATCCAGAAGTTTATCTTCCTGACCGTTCTCGTAGCGAAAAATAAACTTCTCTCTCCCCTTATTTAAAACCAGCTGTTGCTTTGTTCTTTTCATTGTATTACAGGTAAATACGATAAAATCACTGCTCTATAAAACTTTACAGAGCTTTTATCGGCCAATAAGGCCCTTGTCTTGACAAAATGGGCGTAAAAAAGTTGGAATATTCTGGATAAATTATCATCTCCCCCGATGGTAGTGGGTTTTGCTTCTAATTAGCCTTGAAGAAGACAGCACCTTCTTTTGGCTCTGAGGCAATGAGTCCCCTCTGTTGAAGATAGCTGATAAATTTCAGTGCCTCATTATGACCAATGCCAAAACTCGAGCATATATCATTTAGCGTACAAGGCCTGCGTTTCAGCATTGATAATACGTCTTCGGCCTTGTTTTTGGTGTATTTACTGTATTGGTGTAGCGAGAAATCAGCCACAACCTCGCATTTCGGCCCCAGTTGTGCGGCTATTACCTGAAGTCTTTCGGCATCCATTCTCTTGATGCCGGCATCAGCTGTAGGTCGTACAGCCGTATTAAGCTGGACCTTATCGGGACGAATGCGTTCTATAGCATTCTTGATTTTGGTTATTTGCTTGATATCAGTATTCAAACCCTCAACCAAAAACACCTCAAGCCATATCTGTCCGGTAAATTCATTTCTAAATGCACCCAAGCCTTCAATTAGCTTTTCAATACTAATATCTTTGTGTGGACGGTTTATTTTTTGAAAGCTCTGTTCGTCACCGGCGTCTAAAGAGGGTACCACGACGTCGGCTCTCGCACAATCCGCTCGCACATCCTCTCTATATAGCAGTGTGCTGTTGGTTAATATAGCTACAGGGATATTGGTAATTTTCTTGATGCCCTCTATAAGCTCACCAAGCCGCAAGTTCAGCGTCGGCTCACCAGAGCCACTGATAGTAATAAAATCAGCTTCTACCCCCCCTACCAGCTTGTCTCTTAGCTCGGACAAAACCGCCTCAACAGGTACGAAGTCACTGCGTTCTATCGTCTTTTCTGTGGTTTTGCCAAGTTGGCAATAAATGCAATCAAGCGAACAAAGCTTAAATGGCACGATATCAATACCAAGACTTCGTCCTAATCTCCGCGAAGGCACCGGCCCGTATAGATATTTCTTTTCCTCTGGCACTTTATCCATGTATGACCTCAAATATTTCTTTGCACACTTTCAGTAAATCTTCAAGCCAGTCTATAGGCATGATACTGGCAGCATCTGATTTTGCTTTTTCGGGCTGGGTGTGGACCTCAATAAAAAGACCGTTTGCACCGGCGGCTATTGCTGCTTTGGCCAATATGGGGGCCATCTCCCGCCTACCTGCGCTTGCATTGCCGAGCCCTCCGGGTAATTGGGTACTGTGAGTCGCATCGAAAACTACCGGACAGCCAAACTCTTTCATAGTATTGATGGCCGTCATATCATTGACCAGCCGATTATAGCCGAAAAATGTACCGCGCTCTGTGAGAATGATTTTTTCATTATCGCAGGCACGGATTTTTTCGACAGCATTTTTCATCTCATCGGGTGAAAGAAATTGCCCCTTTTTTATATTTACGGGTTTGCCCGTTTGTCCACAGGCACAAAGTAAATCTGTCTGCCTGCATAGAAAAGCGGGAACCTGAAGGCAATCAACAACTTTGCTAACTATGGAGGCCTGAGCCGGCTCGTGAACATCGGTCATAACAGGCAGGTTAGTCTTCTGGCGAACTTCTGCAAGAACCTCGAGGCCTTTCTGCAAACCAGGACCGCGGAAGCTGTGCAAGCTGGAGCGATTGGCCTTATCGAAACTTGCCTTGAAAATAATTCCAATATTTGTCTTCTGACCAATTCCGACAAGTCTATTAGCAATGTCCAGACAGGATTCTTTACTTTCTATAACACAAGGCCCTGCCATAACGAATAATGGTGCATCCAAACCAATTTCAACACTGCCAATTTTGAATTTTTTCTTCTTCATATGCTCGAACTCATCCTATTGCTCTAATAATTCTTGTTCTTATGCCTGCCGGTTTGGCACCTTCCGGCACTATGCAATTGACAGCTTGTGGTATCACCTTGATTTGCACAGGCAAACCCGGCCCGGGGTCACCATCAATTTCAGTCTTAATATCAGCAGTCGCAGAACTAACCGTGATGTCTTTGCACTGGCGATAAATAACATCGCTATTATCAGCATGCTGTTTAAAAATCGTCATAAACGAATGCTTCAGAAGGTGCAGGTGAGATGCACATTTGTAGATACACACATCCAGCAATCCGTCGCTGAAATCAGCATAGTGCAATATCTGTAAACCTACGGCATACCTTGAGATATTTCCGACAAAAACCAAGCCGGGGCCGTCGAATATTTCTTCGCCGTCCACCTGTACCTTCACAGCATCGAATTTGTAACTCCAGAAAGTTCGCCATATTGGCCAAATGTAATCAAAGTAATCTATATGTCCGGCTCGCTGTTTGCTGACACGCTCGACCACCTGGCCGTCAAATCCAAAACCTGCTATGGATGTGAAACATTTGCCGTTTGCACTTCCCAGGTCCAACGGCCGAATATACTGTGCCTCGAATGTCTTTATTATTGTTTTTAGTTTTTCATCAAAACCTAATTCATTTGCCAGTAAATTTTCCGTGCCACAAGGTACTATCAGCAATGGTTTATCGCTGCCTTCCAGGCCATGAGCAACCTCTCTAACTGTACCGTCACCACCAACGGCGACAACCATAGCACAGTTATAATCAACAGCTACATCGGTAGCCAGCTCGCAGGCATTGTCCAGCGACGTAGTAAGGCTAACCCTAACCTCGTATCCTTGTTTAACAAGGTATTGCTCAAACTGCCGCCCGATTAGCTTACTGCTGCTGGCGCCTGACTTGGGGTTTACGATATAGGCAATATAACCATCATCTGGTTTCATAGCTATGGGTTTAAGTTTGTAAAAAGACTTCCCTTTGTTCTTTTCC
>CAZOQJ010000020.1:0-24494 GCA_964581905.1 uncultured Pirellulales bacterium | reverse complement strand
ACCTTGCGTAGCTAATGCGAAGCAGGACTGGTTCGGCAACAATAATTTTCAGTCATTAACATCTCAATTTTATATCATATCACCGCCAGCCCAATTTTCAACAAATTTTCTACACAAAATCCATTTATTTAACGGCAACTCTCTCGAACTAACTTGCACTAAAGCTGGCCCACCGATGCGTTCTGGCGAGGCACCCAAAACTTCTTAGTCCATCAATCCCCAATCCCACAAGCCAAAATTTATTAGTGAAATTTCCTCCACCCACCTCAAAACTCAGCACTCTTGTCTCGCCATAGTTTTAACGAAGGCGGATAGAACTCAAAACTAACCTGTCCGCTATACGCTGTACAGTTTATCCTGAGCTTGTCGAAGGGCTGTCTCCTGTATTCTGCCTCCTGTTTTCTATACCTCTGTGTTAATCCGTGTCTGAAAAATCAAAAAAGCGGGTGGCGGGAATCGAACCCGCGTGACCAGCTTGGAAGGCTGGAGCTTTACCCCTAAGCTACACCCGCGCGTAATTGATTATTGATTACCGATTATTATTTGCTTATACTTCAGCAATACGTAGAATGGTAATTAATCGATAGTAAATAGTCAATAATAAATTGGGGTTGAAAATGGATATTGTGGAAATAGCACAAATAGCAAAGGCCGCCTCGATACAACTGGCGGCGGTGAAGACGGATGTGAAAAATAATGCGCTGGCTGAGATTGCCAAAGCGCTGAAGCAAAATAGCGGCAAAATCGTCTCGGCCAATGAAAAAGACCTTGCAGAGGCACAAAAAAACAATCTGTCCGCGCCACTATTGAAACGGCTGAAGTTCGATGAAAATAAAATCACAGACGTTATCGCCGGTATCGAGAGCCTGATTAAACTCGATGACCCCGTGGGAAAGACCCTCTTGGCTACCGAGCTCGACAGAGGTCTTGAACTCTATAAAGTCAGCTGTCCAATCGGCGTTATCGGGATTATATTCGAGTCCAGACCTGATGCACTTGTACAAATCTCAACACTGTGTTTGAAAAGCGGAAATGCAGTCCTGCTGAAAGGCGGAAGCGAAGCAACAAATACAAACAGGATTTTAGCCGAAGTTATCAGCGAAGCAACCTGTGGTGAGCTTGTCGAATCCAGTGACCCGGCTTCGTCAAAAGACTACGCCGAGGCAAAAAAGGCAGGACTGCCCAAGGGATGGCTCCAGCTATTAGAGACCCGGCAAGATGTTGCTGAGATGCTGGCTCTCGATGAATATATCGACCTGATTATACCCCGCGGCTCGAACGAGTTCGTCCACTATATAATGGACAATACCAATATACCCGTGCTCGGCCACGCAGAGGGCATCTGCCATGTCTATATCGATAGCTATGCCACGTTAGATATGGCGGTAAAAATTGCGGTCGATTCGAAGTGCCAATACGTCGCTGCCTGCAACGCAGCTGAGACATTGCTGGTGCATAGCAAAATTGCAAAAGAGTTTCTGCCAAAGGTCAAATCCGCTCTGCAGGAAAAGGGCGCGGATTCGACAAGCTCACCACAGGCGGATTCGACAAGCTCACCACAGGCGGATTCGACAGGCTCACCGCAGGTCGAGATTCGCGGCTGTGAAAAAACGAAAGCGATAATAGATGTAAAGCCGGCCACGGAAGAGGATTGGTCAACTGAATATTTGGATTTGATTATCTCGATAAAGGTCGTTGAGACGCTCGATGAGGCGATTGAGCACATAAACCGCTATGGCTCACATCATACCGATGCGATTGTGAGTGATGACAGAGACGCGGTTCGTAAGTTTATGGCTCTGGTTGATTCTGCGAATGTGTTCTGGAACTGCAGCACGCGGTTTAGCGACGGCTACCGCTTCGGCCTGGGCGCAGAGGTTGGTATCAGCACCAACAAAATCCACGCCCGCGGGCCGGTTGGCCTCGAGGGCCTGTTGATTTATAAATGGCAGCTGCTCGGCATCGGTCAAATTGTAGCGGATTATTCTGGGCCTAGGGCAAAGAAGTTTACTCATAGAAGAATTGACCGCAGAAAACCCTGATTTTTTGCCACGAAAAGGCTCAAAGAAATAAGACACGGATTTACACAGATTAACGCAGATTTATCCGCTATTACTGAGCATTGGGGGCAATATAGAGATGCATTTTCCTCGGCGAGGGCCCAGCCGCCGACCTCCGTATCGGCAGCTGGCCTAATACACCCCTGCCTATAAGCTCCCACCCATCCCCCCAGCACGTCCCTGTGGATATGTGGATTTTGATGTATGTAAAAGAAAGGAAATCGCCAAAATTCACAAGGTAATATCTGCCTGGGTGACAACCTTATGGCACTGGTGATAAAAAAAGTTTATTTCGAGCGGCTCTTTCACTTCGCTCGGTTGAGATAGCAAACCTTGTATTTGAATGAAATTTCTCACTCAAAAACAGAAGGCCGTTGATTGACGCTGAGTTTTTAGACACGGGTTGTGCAGATTACTCGGATTGTATAGATTGCGTGGATTTTGCGGAGAAGGCATGAAATTCTAAATTCTAATCTCTAAACACTAAACAATATCAAAATTCAAATAACAAAGTGCTCAAAACGAAGCGTAAATGAGTAGATGAGTTGGCAACGGGTAGCGTACAGCGTATAGCGTTTAGTATAGAGGGGCAAGCTGGGGGTTGACGGATTAAGATCCTTCGATTTGGTTCGACCCTGCTCACCACAGGGCACTCAGGACTCCGCTACGTTGCGGTTTTGGATATTGTGAACCACAGATTAAGATGGATACCTATGGCACAAGTTTACGCGGAGAATTTAACCACAAAAAGGAGAAATAATTAGCCACGAATACCTATGGCATAAATACACACGAATTTGCACAAAATATATAGAAACCACGGATTAACACAGAGGTATAGAAAACGGGAGGCAGAATACAGGAGACAGTCCTTCGACAAGCTCAGGATAAACTGTACAGCGTATAGCGGACAGGCTCCAGCTTTGTACCTTGAGAGAAGTTTAAACAGGCAAACTTGCCAAAATATTTCTTTGCAGCGGAATCATAAGCGCGAGCGGCGGTGGTTTCCGAGGTGAAATGGCCGAGGAAGAATTGTCGGCCATCTTTTTTTATGTAGGCGGACCATTTAGACTTTGCTTTACTCCAAGATACGCCCTTGTATTTCGATGAAGCATTTGCGGCGGAACGGGAATTTGCGTTATTCTGCTTCAAGGTGCAGTTGCGAAGATTGGCCTTGCGGTTGTCGAGGCCATTGTGATTGATGTGGTCACAAAGCAAATGAGGCGGGGTGGCGGCAATGAAACGGTGCATATAAATTCTTTTTGACTTGCCATTGACACTAATAGTTCGAACGGCATAGGTAGTATTTACATTATTCTTGCAGAGCCAGCGAAACTGTGAGAGCCAGATATAGTCTTCAGGGTCAACCTTTGCGAATTGGCCGTGCGTTAGCGGGATTTTGCAATAATCGCCGAAACGGTCGGTATAGATTGGCAGAGCGCTTCCGGGCCAATGGTTTTTTTCGATGGAATCTTCGTCGATAAAACGGAATTGGCCACAAAAACAATCCTCTTTTACGATGGGCCAGCGTGCCTGGCCGGTGTTGTAATCAATGTCAGGTGAGTTGCGGACGCAGTGCAGAGTATCATCAATAATTCGGGCAAAGTAGCAGGAGCGACACTTCCGTTTTTTCGGTTTGTCAGATTTCACTTATCATTTACCCTCCTGATTTTCATCCCCGCTCTGCGATGAAAAACGCTGTAAATTCGAAACTCAAAACAGAACCCCCGGCATAAAGCCGAGGGCTAAACGCCCCTATACGCAGGGCAACAACGGCCCTTCATAATTGGACGAACCTGCACGTTTGATTGAAATTCGAAGGATTTTTCGAGGGATGAAAATGCGCAAGTGCTTATACAAAAAGGAATAAAAAAATTTTTAGATTTTTCGATTTTTGTGCGCAACTACCTGCGTATTTGATTGAATTTTTTTCGTATGTCTATGTATATTCGTTAGTTATGTAGGAATTTTTTACAACTTGTTGCAGAGGCAAGACTTAAGAGGCAAGACGGCGTCATTCCGTGCTTGACACGGAATCCATATATTTAGTCTGCGGTTTCATCGCAGGTTATTTGTCCGCCTTCTGTGTGGTGGAGTTTTACCGTGGTTTTTTGTTTAACCCACATCTTGTTATTGACCGCATTTTTATGATACGATTTATTCGCCAGTAATTTGCAATAAATAGTCTTTCGAGAGCGTCTGAATCTATGAAAAACCGGCCGGATATAACACTGAACAATAATGTCGATGTTTAGTTCTTTAACAGCAAGAAATCAGGCAGAACATAAGTTAAGGAGAGACCAAAATGAAAACGCCAAGATTCGGATTAGTTCAAATGGCATCATTATGTTTCCTGCTTTGGCTGCCGGTTCCAGCCTCGGCGAGCGTCAGCGTATCTTTAAGACTTGGCAGCGGTCATCAATATTCTCGTCGCAGTTACCGACCTAGTCACAGACGGGATTCACGCAGGTCTTCTCATCACAGGCGTAATTTTAGACCGGCCGGTCGCAACTGGCGTTCGCGCTACTATCGTCCGCGCGGCAACACTATTGTTTTCGGCTCCGGATTTTATTACCGCACAGAGCCTTATTATGTCGTTACAACAACATCGCCCAGAGTAATTGAGAAACGAGTAATAGTGGCTTCGACAAGCTCACCACAGGTTGTACAGCCGGATAGATGCGATGCAAGCACAGAGCTGCTCCTCGACAGGCTCGCGATGGGAAACAAATGGCAGCGCTTAGAAGCAATAGAACAATTGGCGGAACTTTCTTTCAATGACCGGGTCAGGAAGGCCCTTGAGAACGTTTTGCTTACAGACCGTGACCCGCAATTACGAAAAGAGGTCGCACGGATATTCGGCGTAGTGAAAAATATTAATGCTCTACCTGCCCTGGAAAAAGCAAGGGTGGAAGATTCGGATGAGGATGTTCGCAAAGAAGCCGACTACGCAATCGAGAAAATAGAGGAAAACTGAATAAAATCCGCCCCGAAGGGAGAAAGTTTATAAGTCGAACTCAGCGACAATCGGCGTGTGGTCGCTGGGTTTGTCTTTAGTTCGTGGTTCTTTGTCTATATAACAGGCAGTGCACCTTTTTGCCAGCGGCTGTGTGGCCATTATATGGTCCAATCGCCAGCCGAGATTGTGCTTGAATGTATTTCTCAACCTGTAGTCCCAAAACGTATATTGCCCTGCCTCTTTGCAGTGCATCCTGAACACATCCACAAATCCCCACTGTTTAATCTTTTGAAGTTTTTTATGAACCTCCGGATGAAAACAAACATGCCCTAATAGATTTTCAGGGTCATATACATCTATCGGCTCAGGTGCAATATTAAAATCACCCACCCACAACACCGGCTCAGTGGGCTTGAAATTCTTATCGAAGTATTGAAGTAATCGCTCGAACCAGTTTAACTTATATTCGAACTTTTCAGACTCAGGCAAATAACCCTGCGGGATATAGCTGTTGACGATGGTGATGCCATTAACTTCCGCTTTGATCAGACGCGATTCATCTTTCCGGCTACGGCTCGGCGTCTCTATTGTTTCTATGGCCAGAGATGCGCCTTCGCCGAGACGAGTTGGCTCATTATCGAAACCGAATTTTACGTTTGTAATTTCACTTTTGCTGAAAATTGCTACGCCGTTATAGCTTTTTTGGCCTTTGAAAACATATTTATAGCCGCTGTCACTAAACGCATCGGCTGGGAAATCGACATCCTGAACCTTGGTTTCCTGAACCGCAAGTACATCCTGCTTTTGTTCTGCCAGCCACGCAAGCACTATAGTTAAGCGTGCGCGTAAGGAATTGACATTAAAACTTGTAACTTTCATTAAAGCTGATTTGTTAGATGGGTTCTTCGACCTGATTTTTCCTGGCTTCGGTTTTCGCGGATATGCTTTTTATTGGCACCTGTTCTTTAGTTGCTTGCTCTGTAAGCTGCACCTGTTGACTGCCCTCGACCTTGTCGATTAGCGTATAGCTTTCTACTATAGCCAATAAGCTCAACAAGAAGCTCAACGTACTCTCTGCTCCCTGATTGGCGTTAAGCCCGCCGCTCCCAAGACCATCGCAGCATCCCTTGGTTCTGAAGTCGTATAGGGGGATATGCAAATCGTTTTTCCCGAGAAACCAGTCAAAGGCCTTTCTTTGAAGTGTTAGAAATTTGCTGTTTGCAGTAGCATCATAAGCCGCTCTTAGCATCATATCCGTGCTTACTGCCTCTATAGGTTGTTGGTCGAATCGCGCTTTTGTTTTGCCCCTCTCATACCACCCATTACACCCGATAAAGCTGAAATGCTCTCCGTTGAAGGTATTTGTCAGCAAAAATTCACAGGTTTTTTCTGCCACTTCAAGATATTTTTTATTTTCGAATTCCACAGCAGCAACAAAAAGTGCATGTGGCAGAACGGCATTTTCGTAGGTCAGGATATCTTCAAACCAATCCCAATGCGGCTGACTGTTTTCTTTGTATTGTTTTACAAGGCCGTCTGCCACTATCTCCATTTGGCGTTTGATTTCACTGGCGCCGGGAAACTGTCTTAAATATTCAGCCATACCGAGTATTGAATATGCCATACCTCTCGGATAAAGCTTCGGTACGTGCTTAACCGAATTATCAAAGTCGTCTTTGATTACTGATAAATACGCATCTGTTGGTGCTTTGGCTATAACTGCCCCGAACGCCCACAGAGCTCTGCCAAGACAGCTGCTTTCCGGTTCTTTGTCCTGCCAGCTTCTGTCGTAATTCATAAAGTTCCTAAATGTACCATCACTATTTTGTGCATGCATAACGAAAGAAAGATAAATATCGAGAAGACGTAGAACCTCCGGCTCAGGATATTGCGCGTAATACTTCGTCATCGCGATTATAGCTCTGGCATTATCGTCTGTCGTGTAGCCGTGTTTGCGATTTGGTATGGTAAATGTGGCATGCTGAAATAAGCCGGTATCATCAGTCAGCTTTTTCAAGTGGGCTAACGACGGCTCAGGCACTTCAATAGTTGTTATTGTTTTGGGTACTGCTTTTGCAGCTTTAGTCATAATACTCACTGGTAGTCGTTTCGCACTAAACAGCTTCCAGTATGCCTGGCCTATCTTGGGCCACGTCCTCGCTCTGCCATATTCATATGCCCTTCTACGAAGCGAATAATACAGCGAATCGTCCTGCAGAATTTCCACTATAGCTTCAGCCATTTGTTTGGAATCATCGAATGGTACCAGCTTTCCCCGGCCTTTTGCAAGCAGCTCCTCAGCCGCCCAGTAAGGAGTAGAAACTACCGCTTTACCTGTGCCTACGGCAAAGGACAACGTGCCGCTGGTCAGTTGTTCCCTGCTTAGATATGGAGTGGCATAGATGTCTGCTGCACACAAAAAGTTGTGAAGTTCTTCCTTTTTCACGAATCTATTGTGGAAAATCACATGCTCTTGAAGACCTAAGTCTTTTACCATATGTTGAAGCTTGAATCTGTACGATTCTCCGTCACGCTTCAATACTGTTGGATGGGTCATGCCAAGAACTATGTACAGAACAGATGGGTCGGCCTCGATTATAGCCGGCATCGCCTTGAGCATGACCTCTATGCCTTTGTTTTTATTAAGAAGGCCGAATGTCAAAATTGTTTTTCTCCCCTCCATCCCGAATTTATGTTTATAGTAATTACTGTCAACGAACGGTAAATCCGGTATGCCATGGGCAATCAGTTCCACCTTTTTCCCATGTATGCCGTAAATGTCCCGCAGCATACTAACGCCGCGCTCGTTCATAGTGACTACTTTGTAGGAAGCATTGCAGACATTTACTAATGACTTATGGTAATCGGGGTTCGGGTCATCGAGAACCGTATGTAGCGTTGTTATTACCGGCGCCTTTAATCTGTTCAACAGCAGACTCAGATAGGCACCACCTTCACCGCCAAAGAGACCAAACTCGTGCTGAACACAAACCAGGTCAACATGGCTGAAGTTGATATAATCAGCAGCGCAAATATAATCGCGTTTGACGTCCTGGCGGATTTCGAACTTGACCGGCTCAGCATATTTAAGGTCGTTATCCGACCGCATTGCCACTACCAATGGTTCAAGCTCACTCCTGGCAGCCAACACAGTATTTTCGATAAGGTCCGATGTAAAAGTCGCAATTCCGCATCTTCTCGGCGGAAAAGAGGAAATGAAAACGACTTTTTTCGTGGGACCTTTGGCCATCCGTAGCACCCCTTTTGAAATTGCTGCGATTCTCACTTCTATATTTTAGAGGCATTTAATTAAACAGTCAAGCCAATTACTTCTTAGAGTAAACATTAACTTATATTTTCCGAATTGGGGGCTTAATTGTTCACCATAAGGACGATAAAACGCTGTTTTTTGACAATTTTATTAATTATTTGATTATTTTTGCAATTTTTCGCACTAAATACTTGACTAATCCGTATGATATACTACTAATATGATAGGAAAAATAGGAATTGTATTATGAAAATTTCGACTCGAACCAGATATGGAATCAGGGCGGTCTTAGAGCTGGCTGAAAACTATCAAAAAGGCCCTTTGAAGCTCGGAATCATTGCCGGACGCCAGGATATATCCGTGAAATATCTCGAGCAAATAATGGCAATACTAAAATCCGGGGATTTTATTAGAAGTATTAGAGGCCCCAGAGGCGGATATATGCTTGCCAAAGCTCCGAATCAGATTAAACTTAGCGATGTCTTTGGCTGCTTAGAAGGACATGTAACCACCGTAGAATGCGTTGAAAACGAGAATTACTGCGCTCGTTCTACTGATTGCATAGCAAAGCAACTCTGGCAGCAGGTGCATAAGGCCATGAGAAATGTCCTGCAGTCCGTAACTCTGCAGGATTTGATTGATAAGGCAAAAGATAACCGAAGCCCGGATTATCAAATATAGAAACATAAAGGTCAAATTATGAGTGCTGTGTTTGAGGATATTACTAATGCAGTTGGTTTTACGCCATTGGTGCGAATAAATAAGCTCGGCTCAGACAAGGCAACCATTCTGGCAAAGCTCGAATCATACAATCCCTGCGGCAGTATCAAAGACAGAATTGCTTTATCAATGATACAGGCGGCTGAAGAAAAAGGCCTGATTAAACCCGACACTGTCATAATCGAGCCGACAAGCGGCAATACGGGCATTGGCCTTGCATTTGTATGTGCTGCGAAGGGATATAAACTAATGCTGACTATGCCGGAATCGATGAGCATCGAGAGGAGAAAACTGTTAAAATTATTTGGCGCGGAGATTGTGCTGACGCCGCCTGAGCTTGGTATGTCCGGAGCGATAATCAGGGCCGAGCAGCTCGTGGCAGAGAATCCGAATGCCTTTATGCCTCAACAGTTCAACAACCCGGCAAATCCGCAAATTCACAGAGAGACAACTGCGGAAGAGATTTGGTCGGACACCGATGGCAAGCTGGACATCTTTGTTTGTGGCGTCGGAACAGGCGGAACGTTGACTGGCTGCGGCGAGGTGTTAAAACAACACAATAAAGACCTTAAGGTAATGGCCGTTGAGCCGAAAGATTCTCCCGTACTTTCCGGCGGCAAGCCGGGACCACATAAGATACAAGGTATCGGGGCCGGGTTTGTGCCGAAAGTGTTGAATGTTGACATAATAGATGAGATTATCCAGGTCTCCAATGAAGACGCTTTGGAAACAGCCCGACAATTAGCTGCCAAAGAGGCAATACTGGCTGGAATAAGCTCTGGTGCTGCGATGGCAGCAGCGGTACAGGTCTCACACCGGCCCGAAAACCAGGGGAAAATAATTGCCACTATTCTGCCCGATACGGGAGAAAGATACATCTCTACCGAAATGTTTGACTGATTATAATGGTTTTTATCAGGGAGCTTGACAATGCCCGAAAAAAAGATAACCAACCGGACAATCGAAAAGCTGGTCAGCGAAATTGCTCAAACTTATGAGGGGGATACCGGCATAAATTTTATCGATGTCACTAACCTGCCTGTCCGCGACAAGATTCTGAACATCCTTGATTTACTCACAGAAATTCTTTTCCCGGGTTATACAGGCAAAAGAACCGTTACAAAATCGAATCTAAATTTCATTGTTATTGATATTCTATACCATATCTATACAGAGCTCAGCGAGCAGATAGAGCAGGCCTACAGGTATCGCTGCAGAATGGAGAAGCGTGACACAGGTGACTGCAGAAAAATGGCTGAAGATGCTGCTCAGCATCTGTTGGCCCGGCTTCCTAAAATTAGAGAGCTGCTAAAGGGTGACGTAGGTGCCGCCTTCGATGGCGACCCCGCTGCAAAGTCATACGAGGAAATTGTGATAAGTTACCCTTGCATCATTGCCATTGCTACATATCGAATCGCCCACGAATTGTATCTAAAAGATGTGCCGTTAATCCCAAGGATAATGACCGAGTGTGCACACGCAAAAACCGGAATTGATATTCACCCTGGCGCAAGGATAGATAAAAACTTTTTCATCGACCATGGCACCGGAGTCGTAGTAGGTGAAACCACCATTATTGGTAACAATGTGAAACTTTATCAGGGTACTACTCTGGGTGCTCTTAGTTTTCCAAAGGATGAACGCGGAAGGATAATAAAAGGCGGCAAACGACACCCAACGATAGAGGACAACGTAACAATCTACGCTGAAGCAACCATACTGGGTGATATAACTATCGGAAAAGGCGCTGTAATCGGCGGTAACGTCTGGATTAAGGAATCGGTACCGGCTGGCGTTACCGTTACAACGCCAAATCCGGATTTGGTTTATACAAAACACAAAAATGAATAAGAAGCTAATCACAAAAATAAAACAGTTAAAGGACGAGCGCAGGGCTATAATTCTCGCCCACAACTATCAGCCAGCCGAGATTCAGGACCTCGCCGATTTTACGGGTGACTCTCTCGGCCTGAGTATCAAGGCAGCAGAAACCGATGCTGAAGTTATTGTATTTTGTGGCGTGAGATTTATGGCGGAAACTGCCGCTATTCTCTCTCCCGGGAAGACCGTGCTTTTGCCCGACAGATTTGCCGGCTGTCCCCTTGCTGATATGGTCACCGCACAGCAGTTGCGTGAATTGAAGCAGAAACACCCCGATGCATTGGTAGTCTGTTATGTAAACAGTCCTGCTGAAGTCAAGGCCGAAAGTGATTATTGCTGTACAAGCGCCAACGCTGTCGAATTGGTGAGTTCCTTGCCCGCCGATAAGCCTGTTATTTTCGTCCCAGACCGGCATCTTGGCAAATTTGCAGCTGAAAAAAACGGAAGAAACCTTATCCTCTGGCCGGGATATTGTCATGTGCACGTTGCGATAACCGAAGACGACATCAAAAACGAAAAAGCGAAATACCCTGATGCGATTGTTATGGCTCATCCGGAATGTACCGAGCCGGTCAAGGAGCTTTCAGACGAGATTATCAGTACAGGCCAGATGCTAAAGTTCGTCGCCAGAGCGAAAGCAAAACAATACATCGTCGCTACCGAAGTTGGAATGATTCACGCTTTGAGGAAGCTAAAACCCGATGCCGAATTTTTCCCAGCCACCGATAGAGCCATTTGCCCAAATATGAAAAAGATTACCTTGGACAAGGTCATCGCCTCACTGGAGAATATGCAATTTAAAGTTACAGTACCGGAAGATATAAGAATAAAAGCAAAAAAATCACTCAACAGGATGCTCGAGGTTTTACCCCGTTAGAAATTCTACAGAGGAGCAATGGCGGAGATTAAAGAAAATTCGGTTGGTGTTGTGCAGACTCAGACTATACGAGTTGTCGAACAGGATGCGCCGTTAGGGCTGGCCTGTGGTAAGACACTGGCTCCCATTGATGTCGCCTACGAGACCTATGGTAAGCTTAACGAAGCTTCTGATAATGTTATTTTGATTTGTCATGCTCTCAGCGGCAACGCTCACGTCGCTGGTCTAAGCAGCCCTGATGATAAAAAACCCGGCTGGTGGGACATTATGGTTGGGCCGGGCAAGGGTATCGATACAAATAAGTATTTCGTTATTTGCTCGAACCTTTTAGGCGGCTGCAGCGGAACCACAGGGCCGGGTTCGACTAATCCCACCACAGGCAAGCCATACGGTTTGGACTTTCCGATTATAACTATTTCTGATATGGTTAAGATTCAGAAGTTATTACTGGACAAGCTCGGGATAAAGCAGCTTTTGGCAGTTATTGGCGGCTCGATTGGTGGTATGCAGGTCTTGCAGTGGGCGATTCAGCATCCCGACTTTATTAAAGCCGCGATACCAATCGCCACCACGACGCATCTTGGAGCCCAGTCGATTGCTTTCGACACGGTAGGCCGAAATGCGATACTGGCGGACCCGAACTTTGCCGACGGGCAATATAGTGATGAAAAAAGGCCGGACAGGGGCCTAAGCATCGCCCGGATGATTGGGCACATAACCTATCTGTCAGAACAAGGTATGCGCAGTAAATTCGGCCGGCAGCTGCGAAGTGCCGAAAGCTATAGTTATGATTTCAACTCCGAGTTTGCCGTTGAGACATACCTCGACCATCAAGGCCAAAGATTCGTCGAAAGATTTGACGCCAACAGTTATCTCTACATAACAAAAGCAGCGGACTATTTTGACCTGATAAAAGACTACGGCTCTCTAAACGCGGCCTTTGCAAATGCCAAGTGCAGATTCCTCGTGATTAGTTTCGCAAGTGACTGGCTCTTTACGCCCGCCCAATCAAAGGCTATGGTCGATGCCCTTGCTGCTGCGAACAAGGACGTCAGCTATTGTGATGTCGCCTCGCCGTATGGCCACGATGCGTTTTTATTAGAGCCGGAAATTTTAGGCAGATTCATCTGCTGCTTCCTGCAGGCAACCTATAAGCCGGATGAAGACCAACAGCCATGCTCATGTTATGCACGAAGTATGCGGCAGCCCGACAAGTTTGAGCAGGCGCATAGGGCACGCGTAGATTATGAGCTGATAGAATCTCTAATCGAGCCGAACAGCAAGGTGCTTGACGTCGGCTGTGGTGACGGCCAACTGCTGGCAAATCTTGCGCATGACAAGAACATAGAGGGTATGGGTATCGAGCTTGACCAGGAGCTTGTGCTGGATTGCGTCTGCCGGCGCCTGCCGATTATTCAGCAGGATATCGAAGAAGGCCTCAGCTTTTACGCCGACAAGAGCTTCGACTATGTGATTCTCTCGCAAACGGTGCAGACATTAAAAAATCCTGAGAAGGTCCTTACCGAGTTACTGAGGGTAAGCAAAAAAGTCATTGTCAGTTTCCCAAATTTTGCCCACTGGCGGTGCAGAGCACAGTTATTTTTCGCAGGCATCACCCCTGTAACTAAGCAATTGCCCTTTGACTGGCACAATACGCCTAATATACATTGTTTGTCATTGAAGGACTTCGACCGATTCTGCGAAAAGTTAGGAGTAACGGTAGAAACACAAATTCCGTTGTTCAAGAGGCGTTTAAGCCCGGTAAGATTCGCACCCAATTTGTTTGCCGAGCAGGCCGTTTATGTAACGAGTAAGGGATAAACAATGGATAAAAATATCAAATATCATTTGGAGACTCTGGCCTTGCATGCCGGCCAGCAGCCGGATTCCGATACACTAAGCAGAGCTGTTCCGATTTATCAAACAACAAGCTATTGTTTCAAAAATACTGAGCATGCAGCAAATTTATTCGCCCTGAAGGAGTTCGGCAACATTTACACGCGATTGATGAACCCGACGACCGATGTGCTTGAAAAACGGCTGGCGGCTCTGGAAGGTGGTGTTGGCGGTCTGGCATTGAGCTCAGGACAATCAGCTATCTATGTGAGTATCTTTAACATTTGTGGTGCCGGCGGACACATCGTTTCTTCAAACTCGCTTTATGGCGGAACTGTTACGCTCTTTAGCCAGAGCTTTGCCAAGCTGGGTATCGAGGTAACCTTTGTTGACCCGAAAAAAACCGAGAATTTCGCTGCCGCTATCAAAGATAATACCCGTCTGATTTATATCGAGACAATTGGTAATCCCAAAAACGATATTTTGCAGTATGAAGAAATAGCCAAGGTTGCTCACGACAATGGTATGCCGGTGATTTGTGATAATACCGTTGCGACTCCTATATTATTTAGACCCATCGAACACGGCATTGATATTGTGGTTCATAGCTGTACAAAGTTCATTGGCGGCCACGGCACGAGCATTGGCGGCGCAATTGTCGATTCCGGCAGGTTCGAGTGGACTAACGGCAGATATCCTGAATTGACCGAGCCGGACCCAAGCTATCATGGCGTCAAATATGTCGAGTCCTTCGGTGAATTGGCTTATATCATCAAGGCCAGAACTCAGTTTTTGCGCGATATGGGCTCGTGTATGTCGCCGTTTAATGCCTTTTTGTTTTTGCAGGGATTGGAGACACTACATTTGCGTATGCCACGACACAGCGAAAATGCACTGAAACTGGCTCAATGGCTCCAGCAGAGACCGGAGGTTGGCTGGGTCAATTATCCGGGCCTTCAATCGCATCCGGATTATGAGCTGGCTAAGAAATACCTGCCCAATGGCCAGGGTGCTATTCTCGGCTTCGGTATCAAAGGCGGCAGACAGGCAGGTATCAAGTTTATCAACAGCGTTAAATTGGCAAGCCATCTGGCCAATATCGGCGACAGCAAAACTTTGGTTATTCATCCTGCAAGCACTACGCATCAGCAGTTGACGGAGAAAGAACAGCTTGCAGCCGGCGTAACTGAAGATTATATTCGTGTTTCAGTTGGAACCGAGCACATCGATGATATAATAGCTGACTTCGAAAATGCCTTGAGAGTAAGTCAGAGGTAAAAACTATGTGGGATTATACAGATAAGGTCAAGGACCATTTTTTCAATCCGCGAAACGTCGGCGAGATTGAAAACCCTGACGGCGTAGGCGAGGTCGGCTCTTTAGCCTGCGGCGATGCCTTGAAGCTCACCTTTAAGCTCGATAAAAACGGCAAAATCATCGATGCAAAGTTCAAGACCTTCGGCTGTGCCAGTGCAATCGCAACATCATCGGTTCTGACTGAGATGATAAAGGGTTTGACACTACAAGAGGCTGCCAAAATAACCAATAAGGATATCGCCGATTATCTCGGCGGTCTTCCTGAGCAGAAAATGCACTGTTCGGTTATGGGAAGAGAAGGCCTCGAAGCCGCAATTGAAAATCACCGAACAGGTGGAAAGAAAAAGCACGAGATCCAGGGCAACGTCGTCTGCAGCTGTTTCGGAGTAACCGATAAGGAAATCGAAAGGGTAATACGAGAAAACAATCTGACTACTGTCGAGCAGGTAACAAATTACTGCAAAGCAGGCGGCGGCTGTGGCGGCTGCCAGGGCGAGATTGAAAAGCTAATTGAAAAAATCCATGGTGATAAAATTAAGGAAATAACTCCACCTGTACCTCGCATAGGTGGCAAGCTCAAAAACATTCAAAAGATACAGTTGATTCAGCAGACAATAAATGACCAGATTCGCCCTGCCCTTCGCGCTCATGGCGGCGATATCGAGCTGATAGATGTTGAAGGTAATAAGGTCATCGTTGCCTTTAGAGGAATGTGCGCTCAATGTCGGCTCACTGAGTTCACAATAAAGGACGTCGTCGAAGCAAAGCTAAGGGAGTTTGTCTCCAAAGACCTTTTCGTCGAAGAGGACAAAGACTCGGCTAACCAGCCCCATAATCACAGAGAATAATATGAAGACCATATATTTTGACAATAACGCTACTACAAAGGTTGCCGAAGAAGTTTTGGATGTAATCAACCCTTTTTTTTGTGAGCTTTACGGCAATCCTTCCAGCATGCACACCTTTGGCGGACAAATATCTCACAAAATCCGCGACGCCCGTGAGCAGGTTACCGCCTTACTTGGTTGCGACCCGGCTGAAATTATTTTTACCAGTTGCGGCACTGAATCTGACAACGCCGCAATAAGAAGCACCCTTGCTGCTTATCCTCAAAGGCGAAAAATCATTACCACCCGTGTTGAGCACCCCGCTGTACTGACTGTCTGCCGAGAATTGGAAAATCACGGCTACACCATTGTCGAATTGGCCGTGGATAAAAAGGGACAGCTTGACCTGGCAGAGCTTGAGGAAAAACTCGATGACGACACCGCCATTGTTTCGATTATGTACGCAAACAATGAGACGGGTGTCATCTTCCCCATCGACAAAATCGCCGAAATGGTAGCTGATAAAGGTATCGTTTTTCACACCGATGCGGTGCAGGTGGTAGGCAAAATCCCATTGAATTTGTCGAAGAGCAATATTGATTTACTCAGTCTTTCCGGCCATAAGCTGCATGGACCAAAGGGAGTGGGCGTATTGTACGTCAGAAAGGGAACTCGTCTGACTCCGTTCATGCAGGGCGGTCATCAGGAGGCAGGCCGAAGGGCCGGAACCGAAAATGTACCCGGAATCGTTGGACTCGGCAAAGCCTGCGAATTAGCCGGACAAAATATCGAAGAGGAAAATAAAAAAGTAAAGTTCCTGCGTGACAAACTCGAAAACGCCCTATTACAAAGCTGCCCTGATTCTCGTCTCAATGGCGACAAAGACAATCGTCTGCCCAATACAACTAATATCAGTTTCGAGTTTATTGAGGGTGAGGCGATTTTATTGATGCTGGATAAATTCGGCATTTGTGCCTCCAGCGGTTCCGCCTGCACCTCCGGCTCATTGGAGCCAAGCCATGTCTTACGCGCAATGGGCGTTCCCTTCACCGCCGCTCACGGCTCGATTCGTTTCAGCTTATCAAGATACAACACTGAAGAGGAAGTTGATTTTACTATCGAAAAACTACCCGGCATCATAAACCGCCTCCGCGAACTATCTCCATTTGTAGCAAAATAATTAAAAGTCTTTACAATTGTGTGTAGCAGGTCATATTTACATAATCAACAGCAAAGATTTCCTTAAGGAAAGGTGTTAATTATGATAATGGCAAGAATTTTAACAATTCTCTCCCCACTGATGATGATAATTTATGTTGGTATATATATCTACATCATATTATTAGTTGGCCGCCTTGTCCGTGCAGTTGAGAAAATCGCCGGCAAAATCGAATCGTCCGACAAAATTTGATTCTCGCACATATTGTTTCTTCACAATACGTACCACGCAATACGCACGACAAACTAACTACCGAAGGAGGCAGTCAAACCCACACTTTGGTTTGCAACCATAGAATCGTGAGTGTTATCTTTTCAAATACCTCCGAAATTGCAGACCGTTATCTTAATGATTGCAGGCATTGCGTCTTCGCAGCCGCTTCAACAACGTACCGGCATTAGCAAGGTAAATGATTGCAACCAGCACGCCGTATGCCTTCAGCCAAAACAGCAATTTATCAGTTCCTTCAACCACACCGAATGCGATTGGCACGATAATCGCGCCCGCGGCGGCATGGCCTCGCCTAAACTTAAATCCCGGCAGCCATCGCAGGATTATTTGTAAGGCGAGCCACGCTGAAGAAATACCAATTACTGCTCCGCCGCAAACATCCGATGGATAATGCGCCAACACTGCCACCCTCAGAACGCTGACAAAGCATGCAAGGGCAAAGAATAACAGCATCCAGGGCCGGCTGACAAATAGTGCTAAAGATGTTGCTGCCGCGAATACGACTGCCACGTCACCGGAAGGAAATGACAGGCTGTGCGCCCACCATTCCTTGTTATCGTTCTTCGCTTCTGCTGCTTGTGTAGAAGCCATCAGGACTTCCTTTGGTCGTGGTCTATGTACCAGAACTTTCAGTGAGGTTACCATCGGGGAAACCAGTATAAGGGCCAACAGCCCAACCAGGGCCGGCCGCTGTCGGCTGGTGGCACATATCCAGTTAAAAAACAGCCAAACTGGCAGCCATGCCCTGCCGAATCCCTTGATTACTTTCAACCAGTTACCACCTATCCACGGATGGGGATGGTTACAAAGCCAGGAAAAAACTCGCCCATCAATTAAGAAAAAACTGAGTAAACCAATCACACTCAGGGCAGCAATAGAAATCAATATCGTCAAATTTATCCGGCGCAGACGTGATTGGGGTATTTCTTTTTCCTTCATTACTTCCTCGCATTGCGAATTAAAGCCGTTAGTTCAACTATTTTGCCTTTTGAGTAGTTAAATCCTTTTTTCGATGCGATTTCCTCCAAAGGCAAATTTCCATAACTTTCCTGAATACTATCGAGTTTATTTTTTGGTATTATCAACACTGCCTCTCCTGCCTGCCGGGACCACGAAACAACCGCCTTTTCGTCGCCAAGCGGCTCAATTTGGCGGCCAATATAAAAATTCAGAGTTGGTTCTCCAAATTTATACGTTGCTACTGGTATTTCTTTGCCGGTTTTGGCCTTGACGGCCTGGGCAATGGCAGGGGTTATTTTTATCTGCTCTATTGCCGGCAGTAAACCAAACAAGATTGGAATCTCAAAAACAAACATACCGATAAGCAAAATAACGGCACTGACCTGAGGTCTGTCGGCTCGTTGATAGCGGATTGCAATAATTGCCATAACTGCCAGCACTGTACCCGACGCCATGCCTGACCAGCGCAAGCCGGGGATTTTAACAAACCAGGGTCCTGCCATCAAGAGCAATACTGTCACCATTGCAAACGGGCCGAAAAACCACACGCCTCGCCGTAACCAGATTTTGTCTCGCTCAGTTAAAACATTTTGCTGCGCCGCAACAATTGTCCCTCCAACCATAAGCGCCATTGCCGGCCATATAAATATTATATAATGCGGCAATTTCGTTGCCGCCAGAGTCATTATAATAAAAATCGGCATGACCCAGCTAATCAACAATGCTCGGCAATATCGACCGCCAACACGCCCTCCGAGCATAGATGAAATAGCGCCGGGAAGGTGCAGTATCCACGGGAAAAAGCCCACTATGGTAACAACCAGATAGTATGGTAAATACAGCAGAAAGTTTCCTCCGTGTTGTTCCATCGGTTTAATTGCACGGGTGAGCACGTGCCGACCAATAAAGACTCGAAAAAACTCTCCATCTGTGGCATTATTGGCTGGTATCGCCCATGCAAGAAATAACAAACCTCCTATGATTAAGGCTGGCCCGAACTGCCAGACGAATCGCCGGACACCCAGCCCGGTTTTACGGCCAAGCAGCAAAGCTACTGCTATTACTACAATGGGCTGTAGGCCCATCGGTCCTTTGGCAAGCATACCGGCACCGAGAGCAACGCCCGCGAGAATTATGTGCGATATACGAGTTCCTGAAATAGCCGTTCGAACAAAAATCGCCATCACAGCTACTATGAAGGGCAGCAACACCGCATCTATGGTCGCCATTGTGCCGACACCAATCATCATCAATGTTGAGGCCAGAATAACCATGGCCCACAAACCTGATTTTGCCCCGAAAAGACGTTGCCCGATGAAGAATGTAAGCAGGCACGTAACTGCGGTTCCAACAGCTCCCCAAAAACGGCAGGCAAACTCCGTCGGCCCGAGCAGCCGGATCGCAATAGACATAAACCAGTAAAACAAGATGGGCTTGTCGGCCCACATTTGTCCGTTAAAAGTGGGAACAAGGTAATTGCCCGACTCTATCATCTCCACCGTGGCCCGGGTAAACCTCGGCTCATCGCGGTCCCACAGGGTCGTGCGCGTATCCATAAACAGATATACGCCCATTATCAGAAATGCGATTAGTATCGCCGACTTCCAGCCGTTGCGAAAATCCCCACTTTCCTGCCTCGTTATTGTATGGTTCAGCATTTATATCTTTATGCAATACGCACGTTTGTCCTGCCTGTCCTGAGCTTGCCGAATGGAGCACAGCCGAAGGAACAAATTAACTGCCGAAGGAGGGAGTCGAACCCTCACCCTGTTGCCAGGACAGGATTTTGAATCCTGCGCGTCTGCCAATTCCGCCACTTCGGCCAATAACCGATTCGTGATTATTGACAATCAACTTCAGCTTGTCAACGCCAAAATCAGTATCTAGTATTCACTCACTAATTCGCTAATTCACCAATCAATTAATTCCCTGATGTCCTCCATAAGGAGTCCCTGTGACTGTCACCCGATTACTTGATAACCCAACCTCCTTCTTCATATCGATGATGACCGGTTGAATACGCGTTATCTAAACATAAGTTGCTTTTATTTATATAGATATGAGCTCAATAAAATCTCGACTTTTTTCGAAAAAAGGCCTTTTTTAACTTGACCTTTTACAACCACTACCTATAATGCTTTCCAGTAATAAGAAGGAAGGCACCAGAATCTTTCGATGCATTTCTTTCTGCATGAGGTAAGGTGTAAAAGAGCCAAATTAAGGAAAGGAGGCCCGCTATGAGAAGGATCTCATCACTTCTATTGTTCCTGTTATTATTTGTTACAGGTTTTCTCTTATCAGGTTGTTACAGCTGCAAAACCTACCACAAGTGGAAAGGTACAGGGCCGGTACCGTCGGAGCTGATGGACGATTTTGTCTGGTCCAAAGAGTGCGGAGAGTGGACGGCGGTACATAGGCCGGCTCCTAAACCTGCGAAGAAAAAAGCCAAACCAAGCGAGTGCGGACCATATACTACCGCGAGGGATTACCCGGTAAAGCATGTCGTCCGTCTCGAGAAGAATGTGCCCAAGGAAGTTCATATTAATATCCCGTTTTTTTACAACATCAAAGTCACAAATATTACAGATGTAACGGTCACCGATGTTGTTGTAACAGACATTCTCTCTGAACACTTCAATTTCGAAACGGCCAATCCGATGGCGGAAAATATTGGAAACAGGCTTGTATGGCATTTCGATAGTCTTAACCCGAAAGACAGCATAGATATTAAGGTTGTTGGCACAGCCGAAAAAGCCGGTTGCCTTCAGAACTGTGCAACTGTTACTTATGTTATTCCAGTTTGCACATTTACGAACGTCGTCGAGGCCAAGCTGGACCTGACAAAGACCGCACCTGCCGAAGTGCTTGTATGCGAGACCATTCCTGTAGAATTCGTTGTGACCAACTCCGGAACCGGAACCGCACAAGACGTCAAAATCATCGACCAGCTTCCACGAGGTTTAAGAACAGCTGACGGTGAATACAAAGTCGTATTTGACGCCGGCAATCTCAAGCCGGGGCAATCTCGACAATTCTCTACGCAACTGCACGCCTCGGAAGCCGGCAAATACGTTAATAGGGCAATGGCTACTTCATTTTTAGGCGTTAAAGCCGAGGCAACTGCAATTACGATTGCCCGTAAACCGATACTAAGAATTTCAAAGACTGGTCGCAGACGGCAGTACCTCGAACGAGCACTGACTTATGACATTACGGTCGCCAATGTAGGTGACGGTGTGGCCAGGAATACTATCGTTGAAGACATTATTCCGGACGGAGTAACCAGGGTTAGTATTTCTGCAGGTGGCAAAATAATAGGTTCTACCGTTACTTGGAACTTGGGCGACCTTGCACCCAACTCTGCAAAGAGGGTTAGTGTGACTTATACTCCTATGAAAATTGGTGAATATACAAATACCGCCAACAGTAACGCTTACTGTGCCGATGCTAAATCTGCTTCGATAACCACCTCAGTGGTTGGTATTCCGGCGGTACTGCTTGAGGTTATCGACATCGAGGACCCGGTTGAGATAGGCAATACAACCACATACGTCGTTACCGCAACTAACCAGGGCTCCATGCCGGGAACAGATATTGTTATTACAGGTACCTGGGAAGACACACAGCAATACGCCTCTTCAAGCGGTGCAACTGCCGGTTCAGTAATAGGCAACACAGTGGTTTTTGCTCCTCTGCGAAGCCTTGCTCCCAAAGCCAAGGCAACCTGGAGGATTGTCGTTAGAGCCCTCGAACTTGGTGATGTTCGCTTCAAGGTTACTATGAAAACCGGTGAGTTTGAGCGTCCCGTTGAGGAAACTGAAAATACGAACCTGTACGAATAAGTCTTTTATGGAAGCAATGGCAGCACGGCGTGAAAGGGCCGTGCTGCCTTTTATTTAACTGACTTAATCACCTCTGTCCGTCAGACCTGGAAATACGTTTTGTATGGCCCTGTCGAAACTGGTCGTATAGACAATACATATCGAAAAAGTGATGGCCCAATACAATTTAAAGATATAGTTGCAGAGAAAGAGAACAACACAGACTGCGAACAGGCCGAGAATAATCTGAAACAACGTGGCCTTACGGTCGCTTATACATTCTTCATCAATAAACTTGTACTGCAGCATCAGCACCAGCAGAACGCTGTTGATTATGTTCCACAAAGGAAAAATAAGCAGCCAGCTGAGCTCTGCTGTATTTTCTATAACATGCATTCCTGCAAAAAAGCCGCTGGCAATATTGGCCAATACGGCAAAGACCAGCAGAAATTTCTTTTTGAAGTCGGTTCCTTCCTCGGAATAAGCAACAAAGCAAAAAACGAACACAAAGATGATTAATAGCACGTAATATAGCATATAATCACGTGGAGCAAGAAAACTATGAATCAAGTCCCGCATCCGGTCTCGCAGTTCGGTATTTATCACAAATAGCAATATCAACGCTACAGTCATCAAAAACAGCGATAGCTTATCGTACGTGGGAATAAGAAATCCAAAACTCTCTTTATAGAGTTCTATCGCCGCATCTTCCCGGCCGCCAAACCCGGAAACAGACCCAAAACGCAAGTCTTTATCCCCTTCCGAGATACGCGACTTGGGCCTATCGGGGATTGGCTCATTATCTGAACTGACGGCTGGTCTGCCTTTGGTTGTTTTTGGGACAACCAGCATGTGCTCGCAATTCGGGCACTTGCCTTTCTTGCTGGTCCCATCATCGGGGGCCAGTATCCTATGCCCGCAATAAATGCACTTAAATCTTATCACAACTTAACCTCACCTCCTGTTATATATACTCACCACGACTGCTTTTTCCGCACTCTGAGGTTAGCTGCTAATAGTCCATGAAGACAATATCTTCCGGTATTGCGACGACGTCGCGGTGTTTTGGGCCGAGGATTTTGCGAATCTCGGAGCTGTGTTTGCCGGCAAGGGCTTTTAATTGTACGCTGCTTAAACTCGTCACCGCCTTGGCGTCTTCGTTTAGCATAACGACCGCACCTGCCCCAAATGTCCCCTCAATGGAAGTTATACCGCTTGGCAGTAAGCTCTTTCGTTCTTTAACAGCCCGCATCGCACCTTCATCTATGCGTATCGTTCCTGCTGGAGCGTTATTTAGAATCCATCTCGCCCGGTTACTCAGTTTTCGCTTAGGCATAAAGGCCGTACCGATTTCTTCACCGGCGATGATTCTGCCGATAACATTTCTCAATCTGCCGTTCGCCAGGACCATTCGACAGCCGGCGTTGGAGGCGATTTTCGCAGCTTCGATTTTGGCCTTCATCCCGCCGGTGCTGTATTCGCTGCCTTTGCCGCCAGCGGCTTTGATGATATCTTCGGTTATCTCAAAAACCGCAGGTATCGGTTTAGCATCGCTGTATTTTCGCGGGTTCTTGTCGTAAAGGGAGTTGATATCGCTTAGCAGGATAAGCAAATCCGCATCGATTTTGCTGGCGACAAGGGCGCTTAGTTTATCGTTATCTCCGAACGCAGTGCCGATTTCCTCTGTGCTGATGCTGTCATTTTCATTTAAAACTGGCACAACGCCGAGCTTCAGTAACGTTTCGATTGAGTTACGAAGGTTAAGATATGTTTTTCTGTTGTTAAGAACCTCCGCGGTGAGCAGTACCTGCGCAACGGTGATATCATAACGGCCGAATGCCTTTTTGTATTCAGCCATCAAGAGTGGCTGACCGATTGCCGCACAGGCCTGCCGCATCTTTATATCCTTTACCCCGTTAGAAATCGGAAGTCTGGAATTTGCCCTATCGGCAGCGGATTTTCTAACGGGGTGAACCCTCTCTAACTGACCTCTCCCCATTCCGATGGCGCCGGACGTTACGATAACCACCTGCCTGCCGGTCTTGAAAAGTGCTGCAACCTGCCGGGCGATTTTAGCCACGTACGCGGTATCCACGCCGCTATCTTTCGTAAGGATATTCGTCCCGATTTTGACAACTATCCGCTTTGCATTCTCAAAATTTCGCATATGATAAAATATTAGTGTATTATCCGCGATTCTTCAATATTAATTGTCATTCTGCCCCTTTTTGTCATTTTGAACGTATCTATACTGAGCAGGGCCTGCACCGAGCTCGGTCAAAGGAGCGAGGGATTTACACGGAAAAATCAGCCGCGAAAAGGCATCCGCCTCCGTCTCTTGGGAGCTACGGCGGGACAGGCTTCGGCACGAAGAAATTAGACACAGATTCCTTCGACGCATTCGCCCTTCGGGCTCACTTGCTCGGGATGGTTCAACCAACTAAACGAAGTTGGTTGAAGCACTGGGGAACAAGGATTCGAACCTTGACTAACTGATCCAGAGTCAGTCGTGCTA
>CAZOQJ010000019.1:0-24506 GCA_964581905.1 uncultured Pirellulales bacterium | reverse complement strand
TCAGAAAAGCAACTTCAATGCTGTGGCGAAGTACATTTTGGCCGTAACTTGTTCTGTAGCTCAGGGCGCCGAGCATACTGAGCACTTTGTTGTTTAGTCCTCTGACATTGGTCTCGACAGCAGCATCTTTGCCGATTTGTAGGAGTTTGTGGTTGACATCCTTTTTGGTTTGGGCGACAAGCTCCTCTATCCGAGACGGATGTATTCGGCCGTCCTGGATGAGCCGTTCCATCGAGAGCCGGGCAACCTCACGCCTGACAGGATTGAAACCACTAACAACTATCATTCCGGGAGTGTCATCGACAATAACGTCTACGCCGGTAGCTTTTTCAAATGCACGAATATTACGTCCTTCTCTGCCAATAACCCGGCCTTTCATATCGTCATTTGGTATCTCGACGGTTGAAACGGCTACTTCGCAGGTATGCTCGGCAGCATAGCGTTGGATGGCGGTGCTGATTATTTCCCGGCTTTTTTCGTAAGCAGTTTCGGTAGCTTCGTCGGTCTTGCGCTGGATTAGAATCGACATCTCATGCTCACATTCGTCTTCAAGGCGTTTTAAGAGCAGCTGCTTCGCCTCTTCGATGTCCATTGCGGTGATTTTGAGCAGTTGATTTTTCTGCTGTACCATCAAGGCAGAAAGCTGTTTATCCTTAAGCTCGACATTGTGCAGTTTTCTATCGAGTTCTTGTTCATGGTGTTTTGCTTGTTTTTCCTGCTGCTGTAGCGTCTCGACCTGTCGGTCAATGGCATCCTCGCGTTTTGTTAATCTCAGCTCGGTTTCGTGCAGCTTGGTGCGAGTTTGATTGACCTCGGTAGTAAATTCCTCCTTTTTCTTAATGGTTTCCGCAGCAGCTTCGAGCTGTGCGGATTTGATTATGTTTTCCGCTTCCTTTTTAGCGCTTTCGATTTGTTGCTGCAGGTTCTGCTCAAAGGTTTTTGTCTTTGCCCTGGATATTATCTGACCGATGATGGTAGCCAGACACACTCCCGCAACAAAAGCAATAGCTGCGAAGAGGGCATCTGGAATTGGAGTTTGCATTAGTACGGCGTTCATAATTCCTACCTTTCCCTTGTTCTTACCATAGTGTTAATAAAAAATCGCTCAAGGAAGACGAACTATGGGATTTTCCAGTAGGAAAGCTACAAAGAAATGGTTGTGAATTACGAAATCCGTTTCGCTATGGCGTAAGATCAGCTTTTTTGGCCCCAAAACGCCTATAATTGAGGCATTTTGGCCTTAATAGGTTTGTTTTTTTAACGAAATTAGCTGATTTTATTCTCAATACCAATCCTCTCTCGTTGGTAACTAATTTCCCTGTTTCAATCGGATTTCATTTCACGCTAAATTCACCCAGTACCTATTTTGAGATTCCGACGAGAACATCAAAGTTCATTGTTTTTTATAACATTAAGCTTTTTAGCGACTCCACGGTTGCTTTTCAAGATAGGTGCTGCGGCTCTTTGTAACTTAACTACCGTTGGTGAAAGAACTTAAAGCCCTTTTACCAATATGAGTATCCCGTTGCAAAAACAAAGTAAGACAACCTTAAAAAGTACGAAACAACCCATAATTATGTTCGTCAACACTAAACTACAACTTTATATTAAAGCATTTGAGATAGGCCGTCAAGAAAAAATCAGGTACTTTTTAGGGAAAAAATTTAGCATGCCTCGACGTAGCTTTAGCGAAGGCGGGAGATATTCTGAATAGTCAGCGGAATTTACCCGCCTTCGCAGTCGCTCCAAAGCTATGGCGACGGGGCAAAAGCCACGGGCTTTGCCCGTGGACGCCGTCGTCCACAGCAGGGCTTTGGCATCGGACGATGAATGCGAAAAGGGTATCCGCCGTAGCTGCCTGCTTCGGTAGTAGCCTACGGCTACGAAGGCTGAATTAGCGTAGGCGGATGTGCTTCGGCGGGTTCCACCGAAGATGGAGGTGCCACAAGCTCTGCCCGTGGGCCCCATTGTTTTTCGGTGATTTTTAGCTTAATAGGCAAGGCGATTTGTGCCTTGGGTATGTCGATGCTCGTTGGCAGTTTCAGGTTGGGGAAAATGGTTATGCGTGTGAGAAGAAATAAGGTATAATGCTCCGTATTGTGTATGCTTGTGCCTGCGAAGGCGGGCATTGTATTTCGTATCGTGCTTGTTAGAGGTGTTTTCTATCAGGAGAAGTTATGTCAGGTCATTCGCATTGGTCAGGAATAAAATATAAGAAGGCGGCAGTCGATGCCAAGCGAGGCAAAATATGGAGCAAGGTTGCTCGAATGATAATCGTGGCAGCCAAGAGCGGCGGGGGTGACCCTACTGCGAATCTGTCTTTGCGGTATGCAATCGACAAGGCCAAGGCGGCCAATATGCCGAAGGATACAATTGAAAAAGCGATTAAAAAGGGAACCGGCGAAGTAGAGGGAGTAAATTTTGAAGAGGTGCTATACGAGGGTTATGGGCCTGCCGGTGTGGCTATAATGGTTGAGGCGCTGACAGATAACCGTAATCGAACTACGCCGGAAATTAAGAGAATCTTCGAGAGACACGGCGGCTCGTTGGGAACAAGCGGGTGTGTCGGCTGGATGTTCACCAAGAAGGGACTTATCACAGTCAGCACAGGTAATATTGATGAAGACGAGCTTCTGGAGATTGCTCTGGCAGCAGGTGCGGACGATATGAAAAATACGGGTTCAATTTATGAATTAACCTGTGAGCCGGATGCCTACGAAGAATTGAAAAAGGCCCTGCAAGAAAAGGAAATACCAACCGAGGTGGCGGAGATATCAATGGTGCCGCAAAACACGGTTCCTATCAGCGATGAACAAACCGCCAAGAAGATAATTTCCCTGATGGAGGCGTTTGAAGACCACGATGACGTTCAAAATACATCCATAAACTTTGATATACCTGACGAGATAATGGCTCGTATATCGTAATATGCATCTCGAACGCACGCCAAAAAAATCCACTTTGCAAGAGGTGCTCTTGCTTTAGACATCACCTGCAGCCGGATAACCGGTATCACTTGTCCTTATTCTTATCTTTATCTTTATTTTTCGCAGGTGTCTGTTCTGCTTGTTCGCACTTGTATATATAAGCCGAGCCGGAGTCGTTTCCATTGTCATCATCGGCAAACGACCCCACGAATGCCCTGTCGCCGCCTATGGCGGCAGACCAGCCGAACAGGTCGGTGGCAGCACCATCCGAGGGGATAAGCTTGGCCTGCTGGTTCAAGTTTTTCCCATCCCATTTGAATATATAAGCTCCGCCGGCGGGGAATAAATGAGGTGCCCCTACGATTGCCAAATCTCCGCTGACCGAAACGAAGTGGCCAAGGTAATCGCCAGCATCAGTCTTTGCAGGGATAATCTTTTTTTGCTGACTCCATTTTTTCCCATTCCGTTTGAATACATAAGCTGAGCCGGAGCGGTATCCTCTGTCATCATCGTAATTTGCCCCTACGATAGCCAAATCTTTGCCGATAGAGACGGACCAGCCAAACCTGTTGCGTGTTGTGCCATCAGAGGCGAGAAGCTTGGCCTGCTGGGTCCATTTTTTCCCATCACGCTTGAATATATAAGCCGAGCCGGATTCGTCCCCCTTTTTATCATCGTAAGGCGCTCCCACAATTGCCAAATCTCCACAGATGGAAACGGAAGAATAGCCAAGCTGGTCATATTTTTTGCCATCAGTGGCCAGAAGCTTTGCCTGCTGACTCCAGGTATCACCTTTGCGCTTAAATATGTAAGCCGAGCCGGAAGAAATTCCTTTGTCATCATCGTAGGGTGCCGTCATAAGGGCATAGTCACCATCGATAGAAACAGAATAACCAAACCAGTCCTCGGCTGCCCCATCAGAGGCGGTAAGCTTGGCCTGCTGGGTCCATTTTTCCCCATCACGCTTGAATATATAAGCTGAGCCGGCTATGTTACTATCGTGAAACGCCCCCACGATTGCGTAATCTCCGGAGATAGAAACAGATGTGCCGAACTGGTCGTAGATTTCGCCATCGGCGGCCAGAATCTTTGCCTGCTGACTCCAGGTTTCACCATCGCGATTAAATATATAGGCCGAGCCGGATTTGTTTCCTTTGTCATTATCGAAGGGCGCTCCAAAAATGGCATAATCGCCGCTCATAGAAACAGAGAAGCCAAACCGGTCGTCGGTTGCGCCGTCGGAGGCGATTAGTTTTTGTTTTTCCTGCCAGGTGGTATCAGCTTTCGCCAGACAGGCCAACAGCAAACAGCAGAGAATAAATACAGTGCTCTCTGGCGTCGGCCATGCTGCGCAAAACCATTTCTTGTCCACTATATTTCTGGCGGATTTGTTTTTCTCATTTCTGTGCATCGCCAAATCTCCTATTTTATTTTTAACCACGAGTTCTCACGGATTTCAGCGAATTTGTCGCATCACTTTAGTATCCAGTACATTAGGTTGCATTAGGTTGCTTTAGCGGAATATTAGCAACAAAACAGGCGAAAATCAATTAAAAACTCGAAATTCCACTGATTTATTTTTCTGCCACCAAAGCACGGAATCTGCCGGATGGCCTGATAACATGCTGTTCTGTATTTTCTGTGGCTATTTGCCAAGTCTTTTTTATTTTTTCAAATCGTAGAATTTTTGTTGATTTTTCTGCTATAATAGTATTACGCTGATTTGTATCAGATTATTTTAGACCAAGGATGGATGAAAGAGGTAAACAGAACAGGAGGAAGGAAAAATGCAGAGATTTTTATCAGTTATTTTGATAATGGGGGCGATAATAGCATTTGTTGGGACTGCTGAGGTGCAGGGTGAACGAGCAGTTGAGGAATGGATTGCAAGGTATGATGGAGATTCAGACTATGCGACCGCAATGGCAATAGATGATTCAGCTAACGTGTATGTTACCGGGATGAGTTATGGGCCGAGCAGCCGGGTCCGCGCTACAATAAAATACGACTCGGATGGTAATGAACAATGGGTCGCATGGTACAATAAGGGAGCTGGGGAAGAGGTGGTCATAGATGTGGATGGTTTGGGCAATGTTTATGTTGCTGGCACGAGCACATCTGACGGCTACGCCACGGTAAAGTACGATGCGAATGGCACTGAACTTTGGGTAGCGGGATATGATGGGCCCAGCGATGGGCCGGATAATCCCCTTGCTATAGCTGTAGCTGATTCAGGGAAAGTGTATGTTACTGGCAGAAGTTGGAGCAGCGTAACAAAGTTTGACTGTACCACAATTAAGTACAGTCCTGACAGCAACGAACCACTGTGGGTTGCCAGATACGACGGGCCGGGAAATGATTGGGATGTAGCTCATGCCATCACCATAGATAATTCAGGTAGTATCTACATTATCGGCAGGAGTAAAGGTAGTGGTACAGGCCCCTCCGACTATGCAACAATCAAATACCATCCGGATAGCAACGAGCCGCTGTGGGTCGCCAGATATAATGGGCCGGCAAACGATTGGGATCAAGCGTATGCTGTTGCTGTAGATAGTTTTAACAATATTTACGTTACTGGCTCAAGTGATGGGATTGGTACATATAGTGACTATACCACAATCAAGTACGGCCCTGACAGCAACGAACCTCTGTGGGTCGCCAGATATAACGGCGCAGCGAACAGTTTTGATTCTGCTAGGGCTATAGTGGTAGATGATTCAGATAATATCTACGTCACCGGAGGTAGTATTGATGCTGGTGCAGGTTGGGATTTTGTTACAATCAAGTATAGTCCTGACAGCAATGAGCCGGTGTGGGTCGCTATGTATAATGGGCCGGCAAACGACGATGATATTGCCATAGCTATAGCTTCAGATGATTCTGGGAATACATACGTGACGGGTTACAGTGAAGGCGTTGGAACTGATGATGATTATGCCACAATCAAGTACGACCCAAACGGTACAGAACTGTGGGTAGCAAGATATAACGAGCTCGGCAATGGGCCGGACCAGCCTGTAGGAATAGCGGTAGATGACTTTGGTAATGTTTATGTCGCAGGCTGGAGTGTATACGATAGCACAGAGTATGAGGATGACTATATTACAATCAAGTATACGCAGTGTATCCAGGTTGGAGATATAAATTGCGATAGAGATGTTGACTTTGGGGATTTCGCAGTGTTAAGCGAGCACTGGCTGGAGAGCAGCTGCGGGGATTGCGGTTGGGCAGACATGGATGATGACGAAGATGTTGACTACAATGACTTGAAGGAGTTGGCTAACAATTGGCTTGAAGGAACAAGTTAAGGAGTTGGTTTTTCACTGAGTTGCATTATTCGTTTTTTCGTGGTTTGATATCTTTTTTCACCTAATCTGCTTACAATTTCTCTGTCCGGGTACATTATCTGAAACTGCCGTCGGAAGCTATCTTCAATATCGACCGTGTTTTTGTAATGTTCGACAGCGATATCGGTTTTGTGCAATTTCTCGGCGATTTGGGCAAGCTCAAACTGTATTGTTGCTGAGCCGGGATAACGCTCTGCAGCATAACTACCGAAGTCATAAGCATTTTGGAGCTGACCAAGCAGGTCATATACAGTACATAGTTTCTCGTAGTTTTTGTAATTTGCGTGGTCACGGGCAATTGCTTGGAGAAAACACGGCTCAGCTTTTTTTAGCAAGGCCGGTTGTTTTTTGCCGGTATTTTCATAATGTTGCAGGTAAAGCCGGCCATTCAGGTTTGGAGCTGTCGGGTCCAGTTTGTCATCATCGGCGGCACAGACCAAAAGGTTATAAGCCTGCTCGAAGAATCCGTTAGATATTGCACGGTTGGCCTTCAGAATTTTAGTGGTAGCGGTTGCTGGTGGGATAAGGCAGTAATTGAGATATGCCCAGGGTATTGCCACTGCAATTATGAGCACGAACACTTTTGTAAAAGGAGCTGTTCTGATAATAAACGGTTGTTGCTTTTGGTTAATGTATGTCGCAATTAGGGCGGCTATTACTGCCCAGAATACGGTGAGAACAGGCGGCTCAAAGATTGCGAAGTCTATTAGATTATGCAGCATTACGCCTAAAACGGCACAAAAAAGAGCAACGTGGATATACGTTGCATTTGACTTGTAACTCTTGGTTGGTGTTTTGGGTTCGGTTGTTAAAAGCCAAAATCCGATGAGAAATACTGCTGCAGGAGCAACGTATAAAGTTAATATCAAATAAAGCTTCACTTCAAAAATATCGCCGAGCGGCGTGCGCATAATCATCGGCCTGATAAGCAGCAGCACAGCGGATACAATAATTAAATAAATTACAGCGATAGTTCTAAAAATTGGTTGCTGCTTTGCCTGGTGAGAAGAGCTTTTTTCGATGCTCGATGAAGGAATTGTTTTGGCTAATGGTATGAAGAGCATAGCTAAAAATCCGATAAGGCCAAGCGGACCATATTGAGTCAAAATGCTTAGCAGGAAATTGTGGGGGTCTGCAACGGACTCGAGCGCTTCGGCTGGTTTATAGCGAGGGTAGAAATTTGTGAAGTTACCCGGCCCGACACCAGCGAGGGGATGGTCGGCAAACATTTTCGCTGATGCGTGCCAATACTGCCATCTAACGAGCATTGAATTGCCGCCGGGTAGTCGGCCATGTGTTAGTCCATATCGAGCAACGATGAAAACGACGGCAATAAAGAGTAAAAAGCAAGCGAGCATTATTATTTGTTTGTGAGCTTTTATCCAGTCGCCGAAGCGAAGGAGCAGCATAAATAACGTTAGTGCAAAGAACGAGCTGATTATTACACCTTTGCTGCGAGTGATAACAAGGGCGAAGATGACGGCTGCAACTGCAATAGCGCAGAGAGCAATATGTAAAATGGATTCCCGCTTTCGCGGGAATGACATATTCTTTAGTTTCTCGATAAATAGTGCGATGGCAGCGAAAGTTGCCAGCAGGGCAAATGAGCCGGCGGAGTTACTCGTAGTAAAAAAACCTCGAACACCTTTTGTGTAAAGGCGATGCTCAAAAAGAAACTGGGCAAATGTGCCGGGTTGGATGCCGAGCTGTTCGAGTATGGTCTGCGGAGCTTGCTCGTATTGGTCGATGGTCATCTGGTTGCTGGAAAAAAGCTGCTCCGCAGATTGATATCCAGAGACGACGGCTAAGGCAGCAATGACACAGAGCAGCAATTTTATTTTTGAATGAGAGTCAAGAATTTGTACCAGCAGGATGGCCATGATGGCCGGTGCAAGTAATGTTACAAAATTTGTTATCGCAAGCCGCTTATTTGAGGCGGCGAATCCGGCAATGGCAGCAGCTATGCAGAACAAAAACAGGCCGATTTCTATGCCGGTGAAGCGATACGAGAATCTCCCGCTGCAAAAACTCCATACAAGCCAGAGTACAAATGAGAATATCAGGACAGCCGATATGGATAAAGTGTAAATGTTGTCAGCGAGATTGGCCGGAATGGTAGTTGATTGTATGGTTAGACTCTCGGTAAGCGTTGTGCGAAGTGCAAGCACACAAAGGCAGACGCCAAGTAAAATATATTCGACGATAGTTTGGCTTTTGCTTTTGGTTAAGGTTGAATTAATCATTGCTTTGGTTATTTCTGGTGGTTGTTTCAAGAACAGCGATAATGGCTAATACCATGATAGTTTGAACAAAGATTAGAATCACGCCGGCGAGATTGACCTGATACAAAAAAATTGCGCCGAGGCCGGTGGCAAGTGTTGCCAGGTATAATGTTAAAACCGTTTGCGTCTCGGTTAGTCCGTGCCTTTTTAATCGATGAGAGAAGTGCTGAGTGTCGCCAATGAATGGACTTTTGCCCTGGCTTATACGCAGCAGTGTTACGCTAATAAAGTCATACAGAGGAACAGCCATAACGATAAGCGGCATAAAAACTACATACCATTGTCCGGATTGTGCTTCATGATAATAAGTAGTGCGCAAAGTCAGTATCGCTACGAAAAAACCTACTACGAGAGAACCGGCGTCACCCATAAAGATTTTGGCCGGCGGGAAATTGAATATCAGAAAGCCGAGCAGTGTCCCTATGAAGACAATTGCCAGTCCGCCGATAAAGACCTGGCCGCTTATTGCGGCGGCGGTGAATAAGATAGAGCCGGCTATGGCTGCGATTCCGGTAGAGGCGCCATCCATATTGTCGAGAAAATTAAAGGCGTTTACTATCAGGACAATCCAGACGGCTGAAAGGACAGAGGTAATGAGCTTGCTCTCGATGAAAAGCTCGACTCGGATGTCTGCGAAGGCGGCGGCTATCAGGGCAACCGCGAATTGAACGACAAGTTTGGAATATGGGCTGAGAGATTTTATGTCGTCTGAAAGACCTAAGGCAAACAAGATGAAAGTACAGAGCAATATGAACCAGAGCTGATTGATTTTGGCTATAAAATCAGCGAGGTTGATATTAGCAGCTTCAGCAAGGACGTTAAGACGAGCGGGAAAGAGTTTTATTGCGATTGTAGCGGCGAGGATGAAAGTCATCAGTGTAACGAAGATTGCGATGCCGCCGCCGAGAGGGACAACGGTTCGGTGGTATCTGTCCTGCGTTGGATGGGCGACAAAGCCAACACGGGCGGTTAGCTTTCGCACGATAGTTGTTAAGACGGCCGATAGGGCAAACGACCCGGCCAGCAAAATTATTGCTGATATTGTTGTCGTTTCGATTTTAGCTGCTCCAATAATATGGTTCTGACTTTGGCGAAAAAGTCGAAGTAACACTGCTGCCTGTAATCCGGATAAGTGTGAGGCAAAGGCCGCCAGTCGCCTTTGTCAAAAACAAGTGTAACTTCAGCATACATTTTTTTACCAATATATATACGATGTGAATAGTTTTTTGTTGTGGCCAAAACGAGTTTCGAGGGTTCAATTATGCCGGGGTCTAAATTTGCCGGTCTTGGCAGTGGAAGGGCCAGAGATTTTGCTAACTTTTGTTCGAGCCTGTTTGTTTTATGTTTGATTTTTGCGAGTTTCCCCGGGTCGATTAGTTTCTCGATGCTGACAAATTGCCTCAGGATGTGTGAGCCGGTCTGGTCTTTATAATAGTCGGTTTTATCGAATGGCCAAACGTTACTTGTAAGGTCGATATTTCCGAATTTATTTTCAATTGCCTCAACGGCAGCGTGTAAACACTGTCGGTCTGCAGCTAAGATTGCGACTATTAGCTTGACCGGGTTGGGTGCTTTTAGTTTCCACATCAATAGTTTTGAGTTTTAAGTTTTTTAAACATCACAGATTCGTACGGCTTGTGCCAGAGATTCGAGTGGGTCTCGTATCGGGGTAAATTCGTGTGCGACATAGCCGGCAAAATCGGTGTCGGAGATAGCTCGCATGATGGCTGGGTAATACAGCTCCTGTGTCTCGTCGATTTCATTTCTGCCCGGAACGCCGGCTGTGTGGTAATGGCCGATGTAGTCTTTGTAAGTACGGATAGTATTAATGATGTCACCTTCCATAACCTGTGCGTGATAGATGTCATAAAGGAGCTTTACACGCTCAGAGCCGACTTTTTTACAGACTTCAACGCCCCAGGCCATATTATCAAACATGTAGTCCCTGTGGTTCACTTTGCTGTTTAGATACTCGATACAAATAGTAACCTTTTTCTTTTCAGCGAGACCGACGACCTCCTTAAGTGCGGTAACGGCATTTTCAATTCCAACGTCATCAGGCATACCGAACCGGTTGCCGGAGAAAGTAATTACATTCGGGAAATTATATTCGGCAGCTGCCTCGATTGCCTGACGGATTTTCGGGAGGCATCGCTCGTGGAATTTCTTATTGTTTATCCCTCTGTCCAAAGTATGCGTTTCAATCATTGAGCAGACCATGCCATGTTTTTTGAGTGTTTCGAGGTCGTTTGGCTTGAGCAGGTCGATGCCTTTTAGGCCTATTTTTTTGCTGGCTATACAGAGTTCATCGAGCGAGAGTTTGCCTAAACACCACCTGCTGACCGCTTGATTGATGCGGCCTTTTTTTACGGCACGTTCAAGTTTGTCAATATCGACGGGGAGTGCTTTTTGATTGAGTGCGCCGACGATTGTTCCCGCAGCTATAAGCGAGGTATTGCGGAAAAAATTTCTTCGCGAAAGCCGGTCAGAATTCATCAGGTTTTCTCCTTTAATGAATTGACAATTTCGATGGTTTTATCTGCTGCCTTTTCAATCGGGATTGTTTGACTTCTTTGTTCGCAGCGGAGTTTGATTTCGACATTGCCTTCGGCGGCGGATTTTTTGCCGACGGTAACTCTTACTGGTATTCCGATGAGGTCGGCGTCTTTGAATTTAACGCCGCCGCGAAGGTCGCGGTCATCGAGCAGAACGTCAATTCCGGAACCGAGCAGTTTCTGATAGATATTTTCTGCCGTTTTCGCGACGTCGGTGTCATCCTGATTTACGCAGGTTACGATGACCTCAAATGGAGCGATGCTGATTGGCCAGATAATGCCATTGTCGTCGTTACTGATTTCGATAGCAGAAGCGAGGATGCGATTGATACCAATGCCGTAGCAGCCCATGATGCAGGGCTTTTCCTGGCCGGTCTCATTGAGGAATTTTGCGCCGAGCTTTTCAGAGTATTTTGTTCCGAGTTTGAAGACCTGGCCGACCTCGATACCTTTTTTAAATAGCAGCTTTTGACCATTATGCGTGTCGCTTTCAACGGCGTTGCGGATATCAGCTATTACAATATTTTTGCCTTCGAGCGGAAAATCTCTGCCGGGCACAACGTTCTTTATGTGGTAATCTGTCTTATTGGCGCCGGTTACGCCGACAGCCATTGCGGCGACAGCATGGTCGATAATCATTCTTGATACTTTATCTGCTGTTCCCATCGGGCCGGCAAAACCAACCTTAGCACCGGTGACTTTTTCAATTGTAGCTTCATCGGCAAGTTCAACGTGTTCGCCGCCTAAGGCCTGAGTGAGCTTTTCGGGATTAACATCGTGGTCACCACGGACCAAAGCGACAATTGTATCGTCTTGGGTAGTGTAAATCAGGGTTTTAATCATATCTTTGGGCTGAGTTTTCAAAAAGGCGCAGACAGCTTCGATGGAGCCGATGTTTGGAGTATGGACTTCTTCAATAGGTGGGATTTTGGTGTTGGATTTTTCTTTTGGCGGAGGGTCAACGGCGGCTCTTTCGAGGTTTGCGGCATAAGAGCCGTCTTCGGTATAAACGATTGTATCTTCGCCGGATTCGCATGGGACGGTGAACTGATGTGAGTTGGAGCCGCCCATCTCGCCGACCTCTGCTTCGACGATGACGTATTCAAGGCCACAGCGTTTGAAGATACGACAATAGGTGTCGTACATTACTTTGTAAGTTTCATCGAGGCATTTTGGGTCGGCGTGGAAGCTGTAAGCGTCTTTCATTATAAATTCGCGGGAGCGAACCGGGCCGAAGCGCGGTCGAAACTCATCGCGGAACTTGGGGCTTATCTGATATAGATTAATGGGTAATTGTTTGTAAGATTTTATTTCGCCGACGACGAGGTAGGTTACAACTTCTTCTGCGGTAGGGCCGAGGACATTTTCTCTGCCGTGGCGGTCAGTTAGCCGGCACATCGTTTCACCATAGTCAACATCTCTGCCGGTCTTTTGCCACAGCTCTATCGGCTGAAGGGCGGGCATAAGGATTTCCTGGGCGCCGGATTTGTTCATTTCGTCACGGACGATTTCGATGGTTTTCAGCAGACTTCGCCAGCCGAGGGGCAGATATGTGTACGTGCCGCTGGCGACTTTCCGCATCAGGCCGGCCCGAATCATCAATTTATGGCTGGCAGTTTCGGCGTCGGAAGGGATTTCCTTGACCGTTGGTATGAACATTAGGCTGTATCTCATATTTCGTACCTCAAATTTCGTGTCTCGTAGCACGTTTATAGCCCAAAACTCAAGTGTTTGCAAGCTTATATATTCGGCTATTGTGCATTTTGATACAAAGCTCTGCGTGATGAAAAATATGAAAATGTCCCATAATTTCTTTGAAATTTGTGGATAAATCCTGTATAATATTAGGACTTTTATGTGGGGGAATAGAATGAGGTATGAAATTTAGACTAACTTGTTTTTAAGCTTAAAAAAGAGGAAAAAATGCGACCTCAAACGATTATTATAATTGCTATTGTAACTGTATGTCTGGCTGGTGAGGCCTTAGAAGTTGGTGGTTCAGGAGGTTTTTTAAAGTATGGCGGTTTTACGAAGAGCCAAAGTGAAGCAGGAATTAGGCTGTATACGGTATCCGCAGGACCTGGCGTTGGAGGAGAAGTGCATGGTTACCTTGTAGGAACAAAAGTTCAGCCTAACGCAGACTTATGGCCTAGGAAGCCTAAAAAGGATACAAAATAATACAAGTTATACAAGGTATGATACAAGTGGCTCAAGAAATAATAAATAATTTTGTGGGTGGCAATGTATATGTAGCGATTGAGATGGCAGGCTTTATTATATGCACAGCTTGCTGGATTATCGGTATGGCTTTGCTAGTCTTTGTTGAGTGGAAATTTGTCAGATATATTAAAGAACATAACCACAAGTTGTGGATAAAATACAGAGATTTTAGGCCACGGCGGTGGGGAAAAATCTTGAAGTTTATTAGGACAATGGAGGACACAGGCGATATGACTATAAAACAATTGTGCCTACAATTATATAAGTGTGAAAAACTCGCCTCAGTAAGTATCTTGGTGGCTGTTCTTCTTTTTGTCGCGATGATAATAACTATTATAATAACTGAATAATTGGGCAAGAGTCTACTGTTATCTATTATATGTTTGGTATATTTGGATGTTGCTATTTGAAAACGGAAAAGAATTAAAGCCGTGCGACTACGATACGCGATGCGAGTTTTTATGGCAATCCTTATATGTTCACGGGCAGAAGATTTGACATCGAGGCCGGCCTGTATTACTATCGTGCAAGATATTATCACCCATACATGGGCCGGTTCCTGCAAACAGACCCAGTTGGCTATAAAGATTCAATGAATCTATACATCTACGTCGGCAATAACCCGATTAATCTTGTGGACCCGATGGGATTGTGTGGAAAAAGGTTGCGAGGAATAGCGAGGAATGCTTGGGAAGGTCGTTATGTTGGTACACAGCATGGAGAGCGGGCTCTTGACTATTATGCTCATAAGATAGCTTTTGGTGGCCCTTCGTACAAAAATATTCACAATTATGTAGGTGGATTTTTCTCCGCTATGTGGCAACCAGAAAGTTGGAGAACCACGACGATAACATTAGCAACTGCTTGGGTGGTTGCTAAGCCAGCAAGTCGAATTGGCCCAGTAATTTGGGACTCTCAGCCATCCCAACGACCACCCCAACCGCCAACTGATTATCGGCATGACACACCACCTAGCAGACCAAAATATAATAAAGATACAGGCCAATATGACCCAGACCATTGGCATACTAGAGATTGGAACTGGTCAGAAGAGAAACAGCAGTGGTTCCCAGGAAAATGGAGACCTTACGGACCTGATAAACCACCGGGTGCACCACCGGATATGTAATCTTCAGAAGGTCAGCAGAATTACTAAACCTATGTAGGTAATCGTGATACTTCGGCTTTCATGATAGTGTAATCAGAAAGGATTAAGGGAAAAAAGCTTGACTTTTTATAAGCGTTATGGTATTTATCTAACAAGAATTTTATTGCTCACTCGTCTGTCGGAGGATAAAGAATGACCGTCAAAGAATGGGTAATTGGTTATGATGCTCGCGAAATGTGGCATCATAATTTTGAAGGCATGAAGAAACAAAAACCAACCTCTATTGGCTTTCTTCGTGATGGAATTGTAAAACCTCTAACGGTGGACTCTTCCATATGGCCTTGTGTATTTAACGATGGTCACTATCCTCATCTTTCAGAAGCAGAACGTAAAGAGATAGGACTTGGAACAGTTAGACTTCCTGAGTGGACTGGAGCCAATATGCCTCTGTGGGAGAATTTGGAAGAGATGGAAAAGTATCTCGCCGGGCATGAGACCGAGCTTACAAAACCTTACTGGATTATTGCTATAACAGGATTAGTCCAAGACATAAAGCTTAAGACGATCAAAGAAGACTGGCCGCGTTTTGGAACAACCAATCCTTCGACCTTGGATACCTCGTGGCGAATGGTGGGCTATGATACCGTAACGCGATGGAATGAATGCAGTTTAACAGGTGCCTCCTATGAAGGTTCAGAAGCGTATCTCCGATCTCTACAGGAGAAATGGAGTTCGTGTCTTAATGAGTATCATTTAATCAAGGACATAGACCACGCGCTTGAATTCAGGGATTTTGAAAATGACCAAGTTCCAAGCGATTCTCCTCACTTCATATATGGTATTTGGTTAATCAGGGCAGTTAATAAGTAGTAAACCGTCATATTTTACTCTTTGAAAACAAAATTTAGTTAATTTCATATATTACAAGAAGAAGGCCAATTCGTTAATCCCTATCTCTTCGCCAGCAGAAGATTTGACTTCGTGACCGGCCTGTATTACTATCGTGCAAGATACTATCACCCATATATGGGCCGGTTCCTGCAAACAGACCCAATTGGTTACAAAGACAATATGAATTTATATATCTATGTTGGGAATAATCCGATTATTTTGGTTGATCCTTATGGATTATGTAAGGGCCGGGATGGTTGGGGGGCAGTAAGAGCCTTCGGGCACTTTTTGTCTGGTGACGGCGAAAGGCTTTACGCCCCAAGCGGCAGACGACCCTGCTGACCCTGACCCGACCTTCGAAGAACTCGTCACAACCTCAGCCGGTGGGCGGGATGCTGTTATCGGCGTGTATCTTTATCCCGATGAGACGTATGGGACCGTTCTCACTGTAGTTGCAGGTATCGACGGTGACTTTGGAGACGATGAATTCTTCATCGATGCTAATGATGTCGATATCCGAGTCGAGGATGTAGGCAGGGAGCTTACACCTGTCAGCGTACCCTCTGAAGGTGCTTTGCTGGAGGCGCATCTCGCGGTACCAGCCTCGTACGCTTTATATGACTTTGATTACGAGGGCGAGGGCTCACCAGAACAGATTACCGTTTTCTACGCCTTTCAGGACGACCCAGCTTCTCCCATCACTGTCGACCTTCCGAGTCCGTAGAGAACCATAAACAAATTTACCAAATGACTTAACTTGGTGAAATCCTATGGCTGTAGTCGGTTTTGTAGGAGACTAAGTTAAGTATAGTCAGTAGATTTGCACTAATTCGGGGCCTATACTGATTAGTTCGGTACGGGCCCCAGTTTTTTTATTGATTATTGATTATTGATTGTTGATAATTGAGATTGCTTCGCTTCGCCCTTCGGCAAGCTCTCGTCTCGGCGAAGTGCCGAGCTGTAGCTGGGCAGGACTTTGCTCGCAATGACAAAATGGTTGGGGGATCAATTTTACGGAGTAAGCAATGGCACATGAATTTATCAATGAGATAGAGCCGGGGGAAACAATCAATGATATTTATTTAGTCAGAGAGCCGATTCTGCGAAGCACGTCGCGAGGTGATTTATATATAGCGATGTACCTTTCGGACCGAACCGGCCAGCTTAACGGCCGGATGTGGCAGGCAACTGAGGCGGTTTATAAAGCGCTGCCAAAACCCGGCTTTGTCCATGTGCAGGGAAGAAGCGAGCTTTATCAGAATAACCTGCAAATTGTTGTAAATAACATCAGCATCGTTGATGAGAAAAAGGTTTGCATAGATGATTTTCTTGCCAGGACGGATAAAGACACAAAAAAGCTGTTTAAAGAGGTGAAGGAGATTGTAGGGCGGATAAAAAACACACACCTAAAAGCACTTGTAGATGAATTTTTGGCAGATGCCGAGCTGATGGAGAAATTTTGTAATGTCCCGGGTGGGGTAAAACTGCATCACGATTATCTCGGCGGTTTATTGGAGCATACACATAACATGCTGCGAGTAGCAGTTGCGATACTGCCGTTATATCCGAAGATGCAGGGCGATTTGGTTTTGGCTGGGATTTTTCTCCACGATATCGGCAAGACCGAAGAGCTTTCTTACGATATGGCCTTTTCATATACTGATTCCGGGCAGCTAATCGGACATATTGTGAAGAGCATTGTTATGGTAAATCAAAAGGCGGATGAGCTGCGTAAAAAAGGGACAGAGGTTGAGCAGACTGTCCTGGATGCGCTTGGACATATTATTCTGTCGCATCATGGAGCGTACGATTATGGCTCGCCGAAGCTGCCGGCAACACCTGAGGCGTTTATGGTTTATTATATTGATGATTTAGACGCTAAAGTAAACCAGGTAACGTCGGCAATCGAAAACGAGCCGGGCGATTCGGATTGGACTCCGTGGAAAAACGCTTTGCAGACCCGGCTTTATAGAAAGAGAATCGATTGAAGCAAGTTATGAGCATCCATTGGAAACGAAGTGCGGTTACCACTGTGATATTTGCAATTGCTGGGTTTGTTATTGCTTGTCTGACTTTTAGCTCGGTACCTCTCGTAAATTGGCCGGGAATTTGTTGTCTTAGCTTATATCTCAGAATTATGCATGAATCCATATGGGAGAAGTGGGAGTATCTCTTCATCGCGAATGCTGTTATTTATGGTGTAATAGGTTGTTTCATCGGAGCTTTTACGAGGACAAGCCGGCAAACGCTATATATTACGGGATTATTTGTGATTATTATTTTGGTCGGTGCCTTTTCTTGGTTATGTTTCAGAGAGTATGAGCGTTATGTCAAACATTCACGATCAATAAACGAATGGAAACGGTTAGTAACAAATAGACTCGAAGTGGATCCAAATGATATATATGCGCTTTACTGGGTGGGAGTGCATCATCTAACCAGAACGGGGCAATATTTAGAGGCGGAAAGATGTTTTAAGAAGGTTGTAGATTTGGAATTAACACAAAATGTTTTTTCTTCCATGGGACAACACAGTCTTATATATCTTGCCATTATCTACCAGTCTTGGGGGCGGTATCAGGAAGCGGAAAACTTTTATCAGGGATTCATAGCCACAAAACCAGATTTTAACAATGACTTAGCGCTTTTGAACTATAACAATGACTATTTGAAGGCTAAGCAGCAACAAAAAAAATGAATGAATGTTTATGTATTGTTGGGATTGTTTTGGAAATATTGCTGTTGTAGTAAGGATTTTGGGATAGTTTGTGAAGTTTTTCCTTGAAAAGAGGAGGGCTGATATGGTATAAAAGATAGGTGGTATTGTGGATTTTGGTTGGTTAATTTATTCATTTTTTTGCAATTTTGGGTATTAGAGGAGGTGTTGTTAGGCGAAGTGCAGCACCTTGATAAGAACTCTGCGCCTCGCAAATCATCTCTTGTATCACTATATGAACCGCTTTATTGAGGTTTTTATGGAAGGAGGTAAGGTCAGGGCAGAGAAAAGTTATTTTGAACAGGTCTAATCGAGGGAGAAAATTATTATTCGGTAGTTTTGTAAAAACGAAAAGGTGTTTTTTTCACGTTTGTTTAGTTAAATAATATTATAAAGCAGTTATGTTTTTTGAAGGAGAATCATTATGTGGAAAAAATTGAGTTTTTTAATCTCTTTTGTCTTAGTGTTGTCTCTGATGTCCACCAGTTACGGCGTCGTTGTAATAGGCGACTTTGAAGAAGGCGACATGGACGGATGGGAAGAATGCGACTGGGAGCCTTCCGGGCATCCCACCCTAAGTTTCAGTACGACCGGGGTTACGCTGGGCAGCTACAGTCTCAAGGGGGTGCAGCCGACTGACGGATTTAATTGGTTTTTGCAAAAACTCCTCGTGAGTTCTACCGACTTCATGGCTAATAACTACATATCAATGGACGTCACGCGGTTAGCTTCCGAGTGGACGCGCAATCCGGACCCTAATCAATCCCATTGGTGTTACCTTGAGGTGCGTATCAAAGCCGATGGGCTGAGTACAACGAGCATAGGAACCGCTGGCGCGTGGGATAGTAATGACCCTGATGCTAATGCCACGCGTACAGTTACATGGGACTACACTACAATTAAAGACAAAATATCCCCCGATGCTACGTCAGTAGAGATTCATCTCGCCACCAATAACGGTGGTTACACCGGCGATGGGACCTGGTACTTAGACAATATACGACTAATGCCCGGCCGCAAGGAGAATCCGAGAAACGGTACGTGGGGTGTGTTTATTTATCCTGTCCTTAGGTGGAAAGATTTGCCACCTGCCAACTACGATGTGTATTTCGGTACCGATTTTAACGATGTCAACGATGCCAATAGGGCTTCGCACCCCGGCTTATTGTACTACAGTGAAAACCAGGACCCTAACTACTATCCTTCAGCCGGAATCCTTGATTTAAATTATAGCACGACTTACTACTGGCGAATTGATGATGTTACCGGCGACATCGAGAAAGGTAATGTCTGGCACTTTACGACTATGCGTCTGGGCGGAGAAACCACCGTTATCGGTGATTGGGAACAGCAGATGGACGGATGGACCTGTCCCGATGCCAATATCGCACTAAGCTACAGCACGACCGGTGCTACGTTGAACGACTACAGTCTCAATGTGGCACCTCCTTCTGGCTGGCGCGAGACAGTGCGAATCCCTATCAGCGATATGGGTTGGGGTGACCAACTTTTGGCTAACAACCGCTTCTCATTGGACGTAACGCGGGTTACTTCAGAGTGGACAGGGGGCGGCTTTACCCAAGTCGAAAGCATTATTATCGATGGCAACGGGATTGGAGGGACGCAGATAGGACCCGTGGGTGATACGAATAATCCTGATGGCCCTGGCACCTGGGATGTGGGCACAGGCGGTTGGGGGCAGACGACGACACTGACCTGGGAGTACCCTGGTATTGATTTTAGTGAGCTTTTAGATAAGCCTAATCTGGTGTTGATTATCTCCACAAATTCAGCAACCGGTGCCGTGGGCAGCTATCACTTCGACAATGCGCGATTCTTTGACACCGCGCGCGCCTCTAATCCGAGTCCAAGTGATGATGCGCCGGATGTGCAGACTAATCCTACTCTTAGCTGGACACCTGGAACGTATGCTGGCAAACATGATGTATATTTTGGCGACGATTTTAACGATGTGACCGACGCCAATAGAAGTAATCATAGTCAGCCCGGCCTGCTGCAGTACAGTGAGGGCCAGACTGCTACCAATCATTCTTGTGGTATTCTTATTCCGGGTGACACCTATTTCTGGCGGATTGATGAGGTCAATGATGCCGGTCCCGCCATAGTATTATGGAAAGGCGACATCTGGAGCTTCACGGTTGGTATGCCAAAAGCTTCTGATCCTTCTCCGGCTGATGGCGCTGAGTTAATAAAGGTGAAAACTCAGCTTCGCTGGAAACCTGATACGTATGCCCAAAAACACGATGTGTATTTTGGCAACAATTTTAACGATGTGAACGACGCCAATAGAAGTAATCATAGTCAGCCCGGCTTGCTGTATTACAGTGAGGCCCAGGATGCAAATTACTATCCTGTAAGCGGAACCATTGATTTGGATTTCGAGCAGACTTACTACTGGAGGATTGATGAGGGCAATGATGCTATCTATCCGGGCCTCTGGGAAGGCGATATCTGGAGCTTTACGACAGCCCCTTATCTTACTGTGGAAGATTTTGAGAAGTATGCCGACACAACTGCTTTGAAAACTGTGTGGAAGGCCAAGTCGGATATAAAAGCTTCGAGCGATATCGTGTGTGGTCTGGAGCACAGCGGCTTACAGGCGATGGCGATTGTTTATAACAATAGTTCATCTCGTTCAGAGGCATACGTTGATGTCAATACGATAGATAATATTGTTGGCAAAAACTGGAGATTAAAAGATGTTAAGGCATTGTCGCTGTGGCTCCACGGTATCCCTGACCTTAGAGGCAGCTATACTGGCTCAGACCCCTACACGCTTGAAGGCGATGGTTCAGGCATAAATGGCACGAAGTATGACGTTTTCTACTATCTTTATGCGGAGAAAGCTGGCCAGATTACCGGGCAGGTCAAAGCGAGAGTGGACAGCATTGAGAACACACACTCCAACGCCATGGCCGGTGTGATGCTACGCGATACGTTAAACCCAGACTCTATATACGCTGCGACGGTTGTAACACCAAACAACGAAGTCAAGTTCATGATACGTGCTACTGCAGGCACTAGTTCCGGGGCCCCGGCAACTGTATCTGGAATCACTCTTCCGCACTGGGTAAGAATAACTCGTAGTATTTCTCTTACTAGCGCCGAGCATGCAAATGACGTCGGCGGCAACCCTGACAAGTGGGAGCAGGTTGGCCCCACCCAGAGGTGGCCTATGGGTGCGGCGCCCTTATATTTGGGCCTGTGCGTTACCAGTAGCAGCTATGGCGATATGTGCACAGCCGAACTCTCTCAAGTTACCATGCAGTCACCTGTCGGCTCTGGCATTTCCGACCCAGCTACCGAGAAGGACGTTGGCAACTATGTTTACAATGCCCCTGAGGCGATGTATGTGGTTCTGCAGGATAACGACAGTAACGGGATTGTGTACTATGAGAACAAAGATGACACTGTGACGCAGACAGCCGATTGGGAGGAATGGCGTATAGACATAAACGAGTTCATTGTGCAAAACGTGGACGTGTGTGATGTCAATACGATGTATATCGGTATCGGCGACAAGGACACTCCGTCTTCAGGTTCAGGTACGATGTACGTCGATGATATAAGGCTTTATCGGGCAGAATTTTATGAGCCTGAGTGTCCGTCGTTGCCACCTGACCTTGTTCGCGACGGCGAGGTTGACTATGATGACCTCAAGATGATAACAGACAACTGGCTCATTAGCGATTATGAGGTTACACCGGAGAAACCAGACGCTAATCATTTAGTAGCCTGGTACAGGCTTGAACAGGACCCATGCGACAGCGCCAATGGCTTCGACGCTAATGAGTACGGCATTAAAACAGCAGACTATGTGGCTGGCAAGGAGGGTACATGGGCTCTCGACCTTAAAGGTGACGCCAACTATATCGATTGCAATTATACTGCTGCGGACTATGGAATCGACGGCAATAAACCCAGGACAATTACCGCATGGGCGAAAACTCGCAGCTTTGACGAATACGCTGGTCTCTACGAGATTGGCGGATATGAACAAGGTGGGCAGGACTTCTCGATGTTAACAAGCGGCGAGGAGCCCAACGTCTGGCGTGCAAACCACGAAGGTGGACCTGAAACCTATGACATTGACTTCGTGTATCCATCGCAGAATAAATGGGTGCACCTTGCTCACACCTATGACGGTACTATAGTCAAGGTATATGCTGATGGTAACGCCGTTGCTGCGCGTGTGTTAAACCTCAATACGACCAACGTGAAGACCTTCAGTATAGGCCGGTGGACCAGCTGGGACCAGGATATATACTTCGATGGTACAGTTGATGATGTGCGTATCTATGACTGTGCTTTGAGCCAGGCTAACGCAGCGTACATTGCACGTGATGGTGATACAACTCCGTTTATCCAGCCGTTGGAACTGCTGCTGACACCGCAGGATATTGCCATTGACCTGTTCATCGAAGACCCGAACATGATTAACTTCAGGGACGTTGCTGAGATGGGCAAACACTGGGGTGAGACGCAGGTCTGGCCGACATGGTAAAGCAGCTTTGATACAGTAATAGTTAGATTTGTATTATTCGGGGCCTACATCGGTTAATTCGATGTAGGCCCCGGTTGTTTTTCTTGTTGGGGGTGGCAGGTAGTTGGTCAGTTTAAGAAGGGTTTAGAAAAAGCCCCGGCCGAGCTCCCCCCTATAGATTTAGCCCGGCCGGTTTTTACGCCTTTATTATTAAGCTGCAAACGGTTCGTGCCACATTTGTAGTAACCCCCATTTAGAGAACTCAGGTGGGGTTTTAACCCTGCCCAGATGGCAACTTTAGTCTTTCCAGATAGCAACTTTATTCTTTGCTGACAGGAAAAATAGCAATTATTTCGTGCCAATTAATTATTTTTTATCTAAAATGTGACATACATATGGCACAGTATTTAAAAAAATCCCTAAAAAGTCGAAATATATCGGTTTACATAGGCTATTGAGATTTTTGTGGGTTTTTAATATAATGTCATAAGCATAGCGGCGAAAAAAATATACATGGACAAAGAGGAACATCGTGGAGTAAAGTAGATAAAATAGATAAAGCAGATAAAGCAGATAATTTAAGGTTTGGCTCACAGTCGTGGGAAGCGCGGAGTGAGTAATTATGTATATGCTGGGGGAATATAACGATGCGAGATTCTGAAAAGGGCGGGAAAAAACCCATTGAAGCAGTAGAGAAACTGCGGACGCATAAAGCTAAGTTAGAACGCGTCAGTCCGGATACAAAAAAACTTAAAAAGCCGGTGAAGCTATTACAGGAGCAGTCGGACCTATATCGAGCTGTAATGGAAAACACCCACTTTGGATTCTCACTGATAGACCGCGATTATAAGATAGTCCTGGTTAACAGCTTGATGTGTAACTATTTCAAAAAGCCTGCCAGCGAGTTTATCGGTAAGAAGTGTTTTCGTGAATTTGAAAAACGCGATGTGATATGTCCTCATTGCCCTGGTACAAAGGCGATGGCGACTAGCCAGCCGGCTGAGGTCGAAACCGAAAAGGTCCGGGATGATGGCAGCCATTTTTCAGCCCGCATTCAGGCCTTTCCAGCTCTTGATTCGCATGGCGCAGTAACAGGATTCATCGAGGTAGCTGAAGACATCTCCGAACGCAAAAAGATAGAATATAGATTATCAGCCGCAATATACAAAAGCGCAATTCCGACAGCGGTAGGCGAGTCAGATGGCTCAATTATAGCCTTTAACGAAGCGCTGGAGACCTTAATCGGGTACAAAATGTCTGAGGTGAGTGATATCACGGATTGGGCGAATAAATTGTATCCTGACAAGGAATATCGAGAGTTTGTATTGAGGAACATAAAGCAGGCTCTGGAAGGGAGAAAACAGGATTGCACTGAATTTATAATAACATGCAAAGACGGCTCTACAAAAGTAGTCGATTTTCACAGTTCATTTTTCAAGAGTGGCCTTGTAATACAGATGCAGGATATCACCGAACGCAAAAAGGCCGAGCAGGAGCTTGTACAGCAGCACAATCTGTTGCGCCTGCTGATAGACAACTTACCAGATAGGGTCTATGTAAAAGATTGTAAAAGTCGATTTATTCTTGGCAATGATGTGGTAGTGAAATACGAGGGATTTCAATCCGAAAAAGAGCTTCTTGGAAAAACGGATTTTGACCTTTACCCAAAAGAGTTGGCAGCGTCTTTTTATGCTAAAGAACAGCAAGTTATTCAAAAAGGCCGACCGATGATTAACGAAGAGGAATTATGGACGGACAAGCAGGGTAATGAACAGTGGTTACTGACTACAAAGATTCCTTTGCGGGATGAGAATGGAAAAATTGTTGGTCTTGTTGGTATTAATCGCAATATCACCGAACGCAAAAAAATGGAGCAGCAGCTCAAAGATGCTTTCAGCTTGAATCAGATAATTATTGACACATCTCCAGTCGGAATCTGGATATTCGAAGAAT
>CAZOQJ010000018.1:0-25521 GCA_964581905.1 uncultured Pirellulales bacterium | reverse complement strand
ACACGAATATCGAAATCAAACGATTCTATATCAACCTTTTTATATGGATTATTCATAAGAAGCGCAACCGAACCGGTACTTTCCATTATCATTTCATTTACCCCCACATCAGTTGAAACATTTTCAAAGGTAATCGATTCGGCGCCATCAACCGCAATATCGACTTTATACTCAATCATATGTTCCGGCGGATAATTACCAAGGCAAAAAGCAGCTCCGGCTACGGCTGAGCGAAGGAGCATCGGAGTAAGCATCTGATTATTAACAATCCGGCAGTTATATACTCTTATCTCAGGGTCATTATAACGATTCACTCTTATCGTAAGTGGTATCATCTTTGCCTTTGCACCAATCTTCCCCAGGACCGCCGCTGACTCATCCGCCCTCAAAGCGCCGACTATCTCACTCACACCGCCAAGCTTGAAAGAACGATACATACTTGACATCACAGTATGCACCTGTCCTGTGGCCATCGGTAAATCCACAGGGCCGTAGCTGAGTAAGCTGTGCCCAAAGCCGTAAACCTCATCGCCTATAACTTCGGTTGCAGTACCAAGTACAAACATTACTATATCACCGCTCACTAACGGAACTGCAAGAACAGCGCCCGGCTCTAACTGCACCCCCGCAGCTTCTTGCGAAGCAAGAGCGGGGGCTGCGCCGCTGATGCCGGGAACAACCATAAGCCCAAAAGGCTCAACCCAGGCTCCCAGCTGCTCGCAAACGCCGGCAGGCAATCCAGAGGTTATCAATGGGCAGGGCAAAAAACTAATACCGCTCAGGCCGCTATCTTTTGAAGGCCGTGGGGTTGCAATTTGCCTTTCAATTTCCACAAAATCAATCGGTTTGAAAAAATCAAACGCAAATCCAATACTACTCTGCGAAGTACGAGCCTGGCCGGTATCTTGCCCAGAGCCGCCAGCCCGACCTACTTTAAGCATCTCTTCGATGGGTGTCACGCCATAAAGCGGGTCTTTGCTGAAAAACCATGCGAAAGCTAACGCTCCTGCCAATCGGCCATCGATATAGACTGGTGAGCCGCTGCACCCGCCCACAGGACCGGTATGAATAAAACGTTCATCAGTGCCACGAACCAAGATTACATCTCTGCCCGGCGATATGCTGCGAACTACGCTGATAACATCCAAACCAAACTTCTCAATCTCAGTACCTGTATAACAGGTAAGGCAATGCGCCTCCATCCCGGGCCGAACCTCATCAACGCTAATATATTTATTAGAATCCCAAACGCCTTCTAACGCTTTTGGGGTCTTGGGTTTATCCTGTTGCCCGGCCTGTAGCTCCGCTCCTGCGAGGAGCTCAAGCGAGCTCGCAGCATCCGACCACTCGTCGCGATGCGCCGCAGCGGACACATCAGCCTGTATGTCCGCAGTCCTAGGGACTCCTGTCGGAGGACGCCTTACGGTGCTACGGGGCTCAATTGCCAAACAAACACCCGATTTAATCAGGCCCAGAACCAGTAAAAAACAAAGAACTTTACCTTTTACCATATTTGTGGACAACCATATACATTCAATTGACCCGTGGCACGGCCATATTAGCCGTGTTTTCATGGGCTGGAAGCTCATTCCATGCGGCAGGATTAACCTCAGCCAAAAAATGAAATTTTAATCGATAAAAAGGCCTATTGCAAGATAAAAGTCATTCTGTTAAGATATCGGTTCAAATTCTAAACTGATTTCGAATAAATCGGATTAGATAGCAAACTATTTTGGGAAAAAACAGGGAAATAAATGACCCATTCGACTTCGTTCAGGGTCATCCTGAGCGACTGAAAGGAGTCGAAGGATGAAACCAGACCATCGCCACGAGCTAAAAACCAATGAATTGGCTGAATGGTTAACCAACCTGCCACAATGGGCCAATGAAAACCGTGCCTCTATTATCATTGTATCAGCAGTGATTATCGCTGCCGCTACTTTTTACATCTGGAGAACCCACAGTAAAAACATAGCTGCTCAAAAACAGCTTGAGCTTACAAGCCTTGCTGGCCAGCTATTGACCGGCAGAACGCAAGTCCTTCGGTCTCAGGAGCAAGGAAAAGACATCTCGTTTATCCTCCTTCAGACGGCCGAAGGGCTCAAAATCCTCGCCGAAAATACAGATGACAACCAGATGGCTGCATTTGCGCTTATAAAACAAGCAGAAACCCTGCGAACAGAATTGCATTACCGCTTGGGGTCTGTGTCCGAACAGGAAGCGGAGACTCAGCTCAACCGGGCAAAGGACAGTTACGCCAAAGCGCTCGAGAAACTCGTCGGGGCGGAGCCTGCCGCAGACCGATGCCCAACCAATCCGTCGCTAACGGCTGCGGCCAAATTCGGCCTGGGACTATGTGAGGAAGAGTTCGGCAACTTCAAGATGGCAGAGCAAATATATCGCGACATCACTACAAACCCCGATCTTAAGGGTACCGTAGCTGCTGCCCAGGCAAAGGTTCGTCTTGAGACAATAGGCGACTACAAGCAAAAGCTCGTCTTTAGGCCGGCACCTAAAACACCTGTTATTGAACTGACAGAGCCCGTTGACACAAACACCTCTGATGTCAATTTGGGCCCCATATCGCCAAACACCGTCCCCGAGGTAAGTGATATCAACGACACCAATCAGTCCGGCGGATAATTCACGAAGCGAGATGTCTGTTCTCTGTAGTGCCGTAAGGCATCCCTTTGAGACTACGAAGGATGAATCTGATGCAGGATAGAGAAAGCAAGCCATCTCGTCCTCCACAGGACGCCTTACGGCGGGGCGAAGGCCCCAGCAGTAGTCCGATGACGCTTCAAGTAGGAACTTCAATCAAAGAACGTCGGCTCGATAAGTATCTCCACTGCCGATTCAGCAACTTCAGCAGGGTGATGCTCCAAAATATAATCAAGCAAGGTGCCGTCAAAGTTAACGGGAAAATAGCCAAGTCCAGCTCTCAACTAAACCCAGGCGACAAAATCGAACTAACGTTACCTGTGCTTCCGAGCAAAGATATTCCGCCTGAAGACATCCCCCTGAATATAATTTATGAAGATTCAGATTTGATTGTTCTTAACAAACCGCCTGCTCTGATAGTCCATCCTGCCCGCGGCAATACCCACGGCACCTTAGTAAACGCCCTTGCGTACCATTATGCTCAACTATCGAGCGGTCTCGGTGAGCTTCGTCCCGGCATCGTACATCGGCTCGATAAAAATACCACCGGCGTTATGGTTGTGACAAAAAACGATATCGCTCAGTGGAAGGTGGCAAAACAATTTGAACGCCGCCAGGTCAAAAAAACATACCTTGCCGTCGTCCACGGCACGCCGGAGCTGACAGCCGACCGCATACAAGCACCGCTCGGTATTCATCCAAAAATAAGAGAGAAATACGCAATCAGGCCGAAAACCGGAAAAGAAGCGGTAACCTTCTACGAGATAACTGAATCTTTTCGCGGCTTTTCACTGCTCAAGCTGACTCCCAAAACCGGCAGAACACATCAGATAAGAGTGCACTTATCATCCATCAACCACCCAATCGTCGCCGACGATATGTACGGCGGGAAACTCATCTATCTTTGGCAGTTACAGGACGCCGAACCCGCCACGGCGGGCAAGCCTGCCCCTCAGAACCCTGTTATAAACCGCGTTGCCCTTCACGCCTCAACGCTCGAATTCAAACACCCTACAACCGGCGAAATAGTCAGATTCGAAGCCCCACTCCCTGAAGATATGCAAAACCTCCTCGTTCTGCTGCGAAAATACAGAAAATCCTGATGTTTTTTCATTCCTGCGGCAGTTTGGCCAAATCTGCGTCGGAGCCAGCCACCATCAGGATATCACCCTCATAAATGACGGTATTGGGCATAGGGACATTGATAATATCGCCCTTCTCCTTGCTCTTCGCCTTACTGTCTTCGCCCCGCTTGATTGCAACCAAATTTACATTGTATTTCTGTCTCAGCTGCAAATCCATCAGTGTCTTTCCATCAAAGCTGGCCGGCGACTTTATCCGGGCTAAGCTATAGCCGGGCGCAAAATCTATTTTCTCCCCGATTTGCGGTGCGATAAGCTTATATGCCCATCGCTGGGCCGACTCAATTTCAGGATAGATAACATCGGTAGCGCCTATTTTAGAAAACACCTCGCCGGCAATTAAATCCTCGGCTCTGGCAAAAATCTCTTTTACTCCCATCTGCTTTAGGTTCACTACCGTCAGAACCGCAGACTCAAATCCCTGTCCTGTGCCCTGGCCTATGCTGATGATGGCTACATCGACCTTATCAACGCCCTGTGCCTTAAGCGCCTCTTCATCAGTGCTGTCGAGTCGAACAGCATGACTTACCTGGTCTCCGATTAGCTCTATCTGCTCTCTGTTTTTGTCAATCGCGATAACCTCTGCCCCGCTCATCGCCAGAGCGATAGCCAGTTTCTTGCCGAAATGCCCCAATCCTATTACAGCAAACCGTTTCATAATTGCTCCTGAAAAATCAAAGTTCAAAAATCAAAATTGTGGAGTCCCTTGGGGACGACCTCTTTAATTTTGCACTTTGCATTTTGATTTTTGCTTTTTTATCCAACGATCACCGCCTCATCCGGATAATTATACTTAACTGGTTTTAAGTTAAACGTCAATGCCGCCAATAATGTCAACGGCCCGAGTCTTCCGATAAGCATTACGGCAATAATAATCAATTTTCCAACGGTTGTCAAAAAGGCGGTTTTGCCTGTTGTCAAGCCGACGGTCCCCAAAGCAGAAGCCGCCTCGAACATAATATCCGACATTTCAAACTTCGCTCCGTCGTCATAGCTTTGGCCCGTCCTCTGCGGTAGCTCTGCTACGGAGAGTGGAAGCGTCGGCGACTGAGCATCTTCTGCGGGGTTACTCACATTTTCCGTGATACTCAGCGCCAATGTAGCACCAAACAGAACAAAAACAAAAAGTAGAGTTACAGTAATTGCCTTGCCAACGATAACTGTCCGAACAGAACGCCCGAACATCTCGACTTCCTGGCGCTTCCGCAGGGCCGCAAAAACCATCATTATTACTACCGCCAATGTTACCGTCTTGATTCCACCCGCGGTCGAACCGGGCGAACCACCGATGAACATAAGCAGAATCAAAACAAACCTGCTCGAAACCGACAGCTCAGCAATATTGACGGTATTAAACCCAGCCGTCCTGGCGGTTATCGATTGAAACAGTGCCCCAGGAACGCCGGGCTTTGCGCCAGCACCGCCAGCGCTTGCATAACGCTCGAACAAAAGTATGCCTAACATTCCTAAAATTATAAGAGATGCACTTACAGTAAGAACTATCTTGGTCTGAAGCTGCATCCTTTTCGGCGCTTCCATCGAAAGCCTGTAACGCTCAAAAAAACGCCTTTTGAAGAATCGCTTTACCCTGTCAACTGCAATATTGACCAGGTCATAAAGTACGCCGAAGCCAAGCCCCCCCAGCACTATCAAAGGACAAACCACTATATATATCTGCCAGCACCGATTGTAACCTACAAAGCTATCGCTAAACAGACTAAAGCCGGCGTTACAAAAAGCACTGATGGAATGAAAAATGCTGCAGAACCATTGCTGCTGTATGCTGGCACTGTAGTTCTGCGCATCATCCCACATCGGCAAAAGCAGCACCGCACCAATAGCTTCTATTACTATCGTCCCCACAAAAATAAAAACAATCATATTGCTTATCCGGCTAAGCGTACGGGTGCTCAGTAAATCCTGCATCGCCACAGATTCACGCAGACCCAGCGCTTGTCCCAGCAGCAGCGCAAATACGGCACCGAACACTACTATTCCCAAACCGCCAAGCTGAATCAGCGACAGGATTACCAGTTGTCCCATCAAGCTGAAGTCTTTGCCGGTATTCTTTACGATAAGACCGGTAACGCAAGTGGCACTGGTCGCGGTAAACAGAGCATCAACAAAGCTCAAGTTCTCCTTGCCGGCCGCCGATGCTTTCGGCAGCATCAGCAATCCCGCCCCGGAAACTATCAAAACCAGAAAGCTTGCAATTAACGTTTGCGTGGGATTTCTGCCTGAAGCTGCAAAATTAATGCCTGTCCTGCAAAGCTTGGTAACTACCTGCAAGACAAGATAAATACCCACTGCGAAATGCCGAACTGCCGCAGGGTCGGCTTTGGCAAACCACCTGCCGGCCCCAAATACAGCTATGCCAAGCGCAAGTAAAAATGGAATCTCAAACCAGTTTGCTCGCAAGAATTCGACTATTGAAACGCTGTTTATCAGCCGAATTATCTTCTCGACTATAAAGACGCCAAGCAAAGCTATCTGAACAGTATATAAAACCTTCGCCGCAAATACAGGCTCATCGAAGCCAAACAACCAAACATAAGTAGCCGTAACACCCGCCGCAGCCAGCGCATTAACGCCGATTAAGTACCTTTCTAATCGTTTGTTTTTATAACTAATCTGCATAAAATCAGTTTTTACTGTAGAGTCTCAATCTAACAATTGTAAGATTAAAATCAAAAATCGTAAATTGAAAAACGGAAATTATTTAAGCGACATCTGCTAAACCGAGAGAATCGCCAAACTTAGCCAACAATGCCTGACGAATATTCTTATGTTCCGGCTTTACTAACATCGGGTCTTGTGAGGTCATCTCGAAAGCGTTTTTCCTTGCCATAACAAGCAGGTCAAAATCATCTACGATATTTGCGATTTTCAAATCCGGCAGACCGTGCTGCCTTGTGCTAAATAGCTCCCCCGGCCCACGCAGCCGCAAATCCTGTTCTGCTATCTCAAAACCGTCATTACTTCTGGTCATAATTTCGAGCCGGCTTTTAGCCACTTCGCTGTCAGTATCCGCAAATAAAAGACAATACGATTTTGCCTGGGACCTCGCGATGCGTCCTCTCAACTGATGCAGTTGCGCCAGGCCAAACCTGTCGGCCCCTTCTATAACCATTATTGTTGCATTCGGCACATCCACGCCCACCTCCACAACCACAGTAGCAACCAGTGCATCAATTTTACCCCTGCGAAACTCCGACATAATCTTCTGCTTTTTGGCCGAGGGCATCCGGCCATGCAGAAGCCCAACCGTAAATTCCGGGAAAACTTCTGATAAGAGTTTCCACCCATTCGTCGCCGCCTTGAGGTCTTCATCCTCCTCAAGCGATGTAATACGTGGATAAACAAAATATGCCTGCCTCTTTGCCTTTAGCCGTTCGCGGATAAACTCGTATGCTTTCTGCCGGTCGTGCCGGCCGACCCAGCGGGTGGAAACAATCCCTCTACCCGGCGGCGAATGCTTGATGACAGAAACATCCAAATCACCAAAGGCAGTCATTGCCAGCGTCCGCGGTATAGGCGTAGCCGTCATAACCAAGCAATGCGGCGTGTCTTGCTTTCGTAATTGAGCACGCTGATGGACTCCAAACTTATGCTGCTCATCAATCACTACCAGGCCGAGCCTGCCAAATTCCACATCCTTCTGCAAAATAGCCACCGTACCTACGACAATATCAATCTCTGCACGTTTTATCCTGCTTAGAAGCTGCGTTCTCTTTTTGCCGGTCAATCCCCGCGTCAGCAAAACCCTTGTTACTTTGCTGTTCTTCAAATATCTTTCAATACTCAAAAAATGCTGATCGGCCAAAATCTCTGTAGGCGCCATAATCGCCACCTGTGTTTTGTTGGCAACGGCTAACAAAGCCGCATAAAGCGCAACAACCGTCTTGCCAGACCCCACATCGCCCTGCAACAGCCGATTCATTGGCTCCGAATCGCTCACATCCTTTACAATCTCGGCGATTGCATTATCCTGGTCTTCGGTAAGCAAAAATGGAAACCTCTTTCTAATTCGGCTGTCGATTTCATCGCTGCAAACGCATGAAACTGCCGACGAAAAATGTTGCATTCTGTATCGACGAAGGGCTAATCCCAACTGCATTAGAAACAATTCATCAAACTTTAATCTGCGCTTCGCCTGAGCCAGCTTCTTTTCATCCGGCGGCAAATGTATCCAGCTAAAGGCATCTTTTCTGCTGATTATTCCTGCTTTTTTCAAAAAACCATCGTCATAAAATTCATTCACACTTTTCTCTAAATTATCAAGCACAGGCCTGATTATCTTTTTGATTTGCCTGCTGCTCAAATTTGCACTTGCTGGATACACACCACCGCTGAAATACTCATCCGGCCTGGAACTCTTCTCATCAACTACCAGAAACTTCGGGTTGGTCATTTGCAGCTGGTGCTTATATAAGCCGACCTTGCCCGAGGCAATTATTGCCTGACCGGGCCTTAATTGCTCGCGAAGGAATCCACCGTGAAACCACACTATCCGGCACACGCCTGTATCATCGCTAAGAATTACCTCAAATATTGGCGCTTTACGATAGCTTTGATAATCTGTTGATTCAACCAGGCCTATAATAGTAGCTGTCTGGTCGGGACGTATTTGGCTTATCTTTACGGCTTTCGGGGCAAAAAACCAGTCGCGAGGAAAGTACTCTAACAAATCCCCTGCAGTATGAACCCCCAATTTCTCAAAAGACTTGGCCCTTGCCGGACCGACACCTTTGAGGTATTGAACAGGCATCGACAAATCGAACTTACTTTGTGTTTCTTCGCCTACCAATGTCGTCACACCCAGTATGTCATTCCCGCGAAAGCGGGAATCCACTTCGCCGGATTTTTTAGATTCCTGCCCCTGCTTTCGCAGGGGGGACAGAATGACATCTTGTTATTCCTCAAAGCTGTATTTCCCGACCAACTGAACAAACCGGACACCACAAATACGTCTTTCAAAAAGCTTATCCTTTTTTTTCTCGCAAACGACTAATTCCTGTATCCCTCCATAACCGACGGGTGCCATTATAAAGCCGTCATCGACAAGCTGTTCCACCAGCGGTTCCGGAATTGCTGGAACAGCCGCAGTAATCATAATCCTGTCAAAGCGCCTCAATGGCGGCAATCGTTGCTCTGGCCAGCCGCAACTGCCATCACCAACATAAAATTCGACGTTTGTGATACCAAGCTTATTCAAAACCGCCTGGGCCGACTCCGACAGCACGCTGAATCTTTCCATCGTATAGACTTTTTTTACCAGCTTACTCAAAACTGCGGTCTGATATCCGCTGCCTGTGCCAATCTCCAGAACCTCATAATCCTGATTGACCCGCAGCTCCTGGGTCATCAAGGCAACAATATACGGCTGAGAAATGGTTTGGGCCCTCCCGATAGGCAGCGGGCCGTCAGCATAAGCCTGCGATTGGTAAGACTGCGGCACAAATTCCTCTCTTGGAACCTCGGCCATTACAGCCAAAACACGAGGGTCAGTTATATTACGACCTTCGAGGTGCCACTTAAGCATCCGTGCCCGAACCTTAGCAAATCTGTCTTCCTTGTCCCGGCCATGCATAGCTATCATAATCGCCTTTTAAGACCCGCTTTGCAAATCAATTTTCCCAGGATTAAATCCTTGCTACCGGCCTGTTAAACGATAAAATTCTATATAACCGTAGTAAACAAGTTTCAAAGAGTTTTAAAAAAGACCGAAAAATGAATACCAAAAAATTTCTTTTCTACCTGTTAGCCGCTTTATTAGGCGGCTGTGTGCCTGTTATGTCGCTCCATCCACTCTATACCAAAGAAGACGTGGTGTTTGAAAAAAAATTGCTCGGCACCTGGATGCAAGATGATAACGAAACTATCTGGGAATTTAAGTGTCCTAACGAACCGGGAAAAACCTATAAATTTACCTTCTCTGATAAGGAAGGCCAAAAAGGCTCGTTTGACGCACATTTGACAAAGCTTCAAGATAAACTTTTCCTGGACGTTTACCCAGGCGAGCCACCATGGGATGAAAAAGACCCAAACAGGTTAGTTTGGCCATATAACACTTTATTTTTAATACCTGCCCATACATTTATAAAAATCGATTCCATTGAGCCACAATTGAAAATGAGATTAACAGACGATGATGAAATGGAAAAGCTGCTTAAGGAAGACCCCAATGCAGTAAAGCATGAATCCGTCAAAGATGGATTTATTTTAACGGCATCAACAAAAGAGCTTCAGGCATTTGTCCTCAAATATGCCGACGACAGCAGATTATTTACTAATGAAACCGTCTTAAGCCGCAAAAAAGCAAAGGCTCCTAATGAGCCAAACAATATCGAACCCAACACAGCCCCAAAAGGGCAATAGATAAAGGTGATACGTTTTATGGCGAATCAGCCAGAGCCAGGACGCTATCTGGTAAATGTTGATTCTATCTCCACTAATCAACTCTTCGCTGATTGTCTGATTATCGGGGCCGGCGTCGCAGGCCTGCGAGCTGCTATCGAAGCTGAAGAGCAGCAAAATGTTATCATTGTGTGCAAGGAAACTCTACAGGACAGCAACACCTTCAATGCACAAGGCGGAATCGCCTCGGTACTGGATAAAACAGACACCTTCGAATCTCACATAGCTGATACGCTTACTACCGGCTGTGGGATATGTGACGAACGCATAGTTGACTCAGTCATTCGCCAGGGGCCTCATCTTACAGAGCAATTACTGCGCTGGGGTGTTGATTTTGACTTAATTGACGGCCATATTGCCACTACGCTCGAAGGCGGACACTCCTGCCCTCGCATCGCGCACGCTCATGGCGATGAAACCGGCAGAATTATCACCGAGACACTCGTAAAAAAGGTCAAACAAATTCAAAATATCAAAATAATCGAAAACTTCTACACCATAGATTTAATAACCAACGAAGACAATCAGTGTATAGGAATAATCGGCCACGATAAACACAGAGGCCCTCAAATAATCTGGGCGGTAAATACAATTTTAGCATCAGGGGGAGCCGGCCAGCTCTACCGCGAAACTACCAATCCGGAAGTTGCCACCGGTGATGGGCTGGCTATGGCTTACCGGGCCGGCGCGGTATTGCGAGACCTGGAGTTCATGCAATTCCACCCAACTACGCTCTACATCGCCGGCGCCACACGGGCTTTGATTACCGAGACACTGCGGGGCGAAGGAGCTATCCTATTAGATAATAAAGGTCGGCGTTTTATGACAGACTACCACGAAGCCGCCGAGCTTGCGCCGCGGGACATAGTCAGCCGGGCTATTCTTGAGCAAATGAGGAAAACTGAATCAACGCATGTTTACCTGGACGTTCGGCACTTCGATAAAAAACATCTCACTGAAAGATTCCCTCTTATCAGTCAACTATGCGAAAGCTTCGATATAGAGACAAGCACAGATTTAATCCCTGTCCGCCCAAGCGCACATTACATGATTGGCGGTGTAAAAACCGATGCCAAAGCCGCGACAAGCATTGAAAACCTTTATGCCTGCGGCGAAGCTGCCTCCACCGGCCTGCACGGCGCAAACCGGCTTGGCAGCAACTCATTACTCGAAGGTCTGGTTTTCGGCAAAATAGCCGGGCAATCTGTTTCTCAGAACAAAAAAACAGTAGTCTCTCATATCAAGCATGCCCCAATAAAATATCAAGTCCCGTCGTCCGACCGTACCATTTTAGATACCACCGATATCAGAAACTCACTTCGCTCTCTTATGTGGCGAAATGTCGGCATCACCAGAAGCGCCAAGCCGCTCGAAGAAGCTCAGGAAATTATAAAATTCTGGCAACGCTATGTTATGGATAAAATGTTTGACCAGCCCGAAGGCTGGCAATGCCAAAACATGCTCACCATTTGCTTACTTATGGCCCAGGCCGCCCAAAAGCGTCAGGAAAGCCGAGGTGTTCATTTCAGGAGAGATTTCCCCAATACCAATGATAAAAACTTCAAAAAACACGTCGATATCACACGATAAAAAGTAGAATAAAAAGCGAACTTTTGTTATAATAGCTTCGTAGGCAACATAAATAATAAATAGTCAATTAAAAGAGTGTGTCGGGCGGTCACCCCCGCAGCTTCGCTTTTGCGAAGCAAAACGGCGGGGGAGGAAAGTCCGAGCAGGACAGGGCAACGGTGGTGGCTAACGGCCACCCGGGGCAACCTGAGGGAAAGTGCCACAGAAAATACACAGCCGATATCCGCCATAGGCGGAACAGGCAAAGGTGAAATGGTGCGGTAAGAGCGCACCGCGGCGCCGGTGACGGCACCGGCAGGGCAAACCCCACCGCCTGCAAGACCAAGTAGCTGGTAACTCGGCCCGGGATACTCCCCTTCTTGCTTTCGCAAGAAAGCAGGGGGGCAGCCAGCAGGTAGGTCGCATGAGCCAACTGGTAACAGTTGGCCAAGATAAATGGCTGCCATCCTCCATTCGTGGCGGGATACAGAACTCGGCTTACAGACCCACTCTTTTAATTGATTATTTATAATTGACTAATGATTATTTTTAGTATTTTTTTCGTCAGACCGTTGATGTCGCCCTTCGAACGCACCTACAAATACACCTACCCTGATTTTGACTGTAACGATATCGTCCTCGACAACCATTCTGACTGTGCCCTTGCCGAAACTAATGTGGTCAAAATTGACGCCGCCGCTGTCGCCAAGCTTCCCCGCCAGACCAGGCGACCTGTCCAGCGTATGTAGAATCGTCCCGAAGGTTTGATTAATGAGCATCCCGGAAACAGCCAGCACTTGACTGTCCGAACCAGGCGTATCCACATCCGGGCCAAGCTCGCTTATATCCTTGCGTAAGTTCCTTAAGACCTGCCGAAGCCGCGCGGCCTGTCCCGCGTCTTCAGACACACGCAGCTCATCAAGCACCGGTTTTTCCAACACCATCTGGCTGTCAAACATAATGCCTCGCTTGAGCTCTATCAGAAACCTTCTGCGTTTGCCCGGCAGCCGCTTGACTTTCTCATCCACCAAAAAGAAATACTTTCGTTTGGCTGTTAATTTAACCTCGTCGAAGGCAACCATATTAAACCAGCTCTTATAGCCGTCTTCCTCCTGCCCAAACGAGGCAACGACGCTTCTGCTCTGGCTGAGCAGCTCAGATTCCGGCTTGTGAATCATAGGCAGCACATCAAGAGCGCCGCTTCTCTTTAGTTCTATCTTATAGTAACTGTCGGAAATACCTGCGTCGTAGGGAAGCTTCTGCCGCTTGGATATCACGTATGGCGACATAACAGATGAGCAGCCACACAAACCAAAAATAAACAAAAATTGAAAACTAAAAGCAAAAAACCATAGCCCAAAACCTGTCCTGAGCGAAGTCGAGGGATTAAAATTTATAAGCTTTTCGGCTCTGGTTTTGCATTCCTTGTTCTCCATCTTATACTTCCTTTGCATCAATCCACTTCATCATCTTACGTAATTTTCGACCAACTGTTTCCAGCTGGCAGTTGTAGTCTTTTTCGTAGAGCTGATTAAATTTTTTCAGTCCCGTCTGATATTCGTTTACCCACTCCTTGGCGAATGAACCGGATGTGATTTCCGACAGTATCTTTTTCATCTCAGCCCTGGTTTGCTCGGTGATAATTCTCTGCCCGCGAGTCAAGTCGCCGTATTCGGCGGTGTTGGATATGCTGTACCTCATATAGCTCATCCCGCCCTGATACATAAGGTCAACTATCAGTTTTACCTCGTGCATACATTCGAAGTAGGCCAGTTCCGGCTGATACCCTGCTTCAACCAGCGTTTCAAAGCCGGCTTTAATAAGTGAAGTAAGACCGCCGCAGAGAACACACTGCTCACCGAACAGGTCGGTTTCAGTTTCTTCTTTGAATGTGGTTTCAATAATACCTGCACGGGCACCGCCGATACCATTGCCCCAGGCCAAGCCGATTGCCTTGGCGTCGCTGGTTGCATCCTGCTGGATAGCTATCAGGTTCGCCACGCCGCCGCCTTTTTCAAACTCACTGCGAACAAGATGGCCAGGCCCTTTTGGGGCAATCATCACCACGCTAACATTCTCCGGCGGCACAATATACTTGAAATGAATATTAAAGCCGTGACAAAAACCGAGCGTCTGGCCCGCAGCAAGATTGGGAGCAATCTGTTCGGCATAAACCTTTGCCTGCATTTCATCCGGCACCGTTACGATAATCAGCGCTGCTCCATCCATAGCCGTCTTTATATCAGCCGGCTTAAATCCATGCTTCTGAGCGAGTTTATAGTTGTCGGTTCCTTCCAGCTCAGCCACTGTCACTTCAATTCCGCTATCACGCAAATTCAAGCTGTGGGCGTGGCCCTGGCTGCCATAACCAATAACCGCCACTTTCTTGCCTTTTAACGCATCTATCGGTGCGTCCTTTTCATAATAAATTTTAGCCGCCATGGCTGCATTCTCCTTTCTCTTTATTTTTTAGACAGAGTTTACCGAGTTTAGTTGCTGCCTTTCTCGGTTAAAAATCATAAAACACTTATTATATAAAAAGCTCCCTATAAAGCAAATAATTATGCATTTGGGTGGTGCTTGCAAGGCACTCGGCGGGGTTTTTATTTATGTAAATTGTACATCAACATCCCAATCGCCAATATCCCATAAAGACGGCTTTTCTATATTTTTTATTTTTCTTAGTATATATTGTCCCAACAAAGGGACAGCAAATGAGTATTTCCCATGTCTATTTTTATACACTAACCCTTTTTTGGTTAAAGCTGATAACATTTGATTTATTTGAGAGCCACCAAAAGGATGTTGCAATATATTAGATTTCTCGACAATTTCTTGTACTGTAAATTCTTCATCAGCATTAGGCAATTTAGCAATTACATACAATAAATCTCTTTGTCTGTCGGTTGCTTTGGCCCATCGGCCAGCAAAGAAATCATTATCAAGTTTTTGTATTATTTCATCGATTGGTACGCCTGTTATTTTGCCTTTTGTTTTATGCTGTTGTATAAAAACATCAAACACTTCTTTGCAAATAAACTGAATAAAATATGGGTATCCTGCTGATTCGTTAATAATAACATCGATAGACTCATTTGATAAATCGATTGGGCCACCTTCTTTTTTGAGAGGTATTGTAATTGCGTCCTTGCTGTCTTTATAATTTAATTTATCTAAAGTAATAACCCTAAACATTCTTTCGGTAAATGTTCTGGCTTCAACTAATTGTGGGAACAATGTTAGAAGACCAGTTAAAACAAGCATAAATGGAATTTCTTTTCTCTGTATTGATTGAAATGTATCTAATAAAAGTGAAAGGGGATATTGTTCTTTTTGGGGATAATTAAACATAGTTTGCGCTTCATCATAAGCAAAAATAACGCCTTTGATTTTTTTATCTTGGCGCATACAACTCCAAGCAAATTCAAGAACATTTTTTAATTTATCAGAAATAAGGCCAGGTGTTGAATTGAAAATTTGAGATAAAGCTTTATAATTAAGATGTTTGTTGATTGCTACCTCTTCACGATTAAATCCTATTAAAACAGATTTTTCGCTGTCAAATACTGTATTTGAAGTTATTATAGATAAATCAGTTAACAACCGCGTAGCTATAGCTTGTTCACTAATGCTTGTAGATTCTGATAAATCTGTTCCTGCCCAACGCCAATCGTTTTTAAGTGCTAACGGCTTAAAGGTATCAAGCAAGACAGTTTTGCCAACCCCGCGTAATCCTGTTAAAATTAGGTTTTGTAAAATAATATCTTGTTTTAATAAATTAAGGAATTCTTGCTTTTCTTTGCCTCGCCCAGCTAAATGCGGTGGCATATGTCCTGCGCCTGGCCTAAACGGGTTTTCAGCAATTTTCTTTTCCAAAATTAGCCTCCCTAATATAAAAGACTAAATTTATATTTGTATATAAATTTACACTGCACTATAAATTTACAATATACTATAAATTTAGTCAAGAAGAAAGTGGGAAATTTGATGAAATTTTATTGAGCCATAAGCCTTTATATCACAAGTCGTTACGGGCGTAGCTTGAAAAAAGTACCATTTTTTGTGTTTTTTTCTTGAAATGCGGTCGATGGATCTGTATATTATATGTAGATACATTGTCAATACAAACGTAGGGTGATATATAATAAATTCGGAGGTTAAAAAATGGCGAACGGAACTACCATACAAGCAAGAGTGGATATAAAAACGAAACAACAAGCACGAGGGATATTGAATGGCTTGGGCATTTCGATGTCTGAAGCAATATCAATGTTTTTTAAGCAAATTGTTTTGCACCGAGGTATACCGTTTGAACTAAAGATTCCTAATGAAACTACCTTACAAGCTATTAAAGAGCTGGAATCTGGTAAAGGAAAAAAATTTGCTTCAGTTGATGATTTGTTCAAGGAACTTGATAATTGATGGAAATATGTCGTTCAAGTAAGCTTAAAAAAGATTATAAAAAGGCAAAAAAACAAAAGAAAAACATCGCTCTTTTCAAAAATATAGTTAGAAAGCTTGCTAACAATATAAAATTAGATAAAAAATTCAAAGACCACTCATTGCGGGGTAATTGGAAGGGGTATCGGGGAGTTCATTTAGAAAGCGATTGGATTTTAATTTATAAAAAAAGCGGAAATGAATTAAGATTGGCAAGGCTTGGTTCACATTCTGAATTATTCAAATAGCTCTTCAAAGTACGGTTTTGAAAACCGTCAAATCCTAAATTTAATGGCCTTATATAACAGGTTTGAAACCTGCCAATTTTTGAATTTAACGGCTTAATAAGCCATATATTTCAAATTAGGACAGTACCCGCATTTGGCATGTTGGATACATAAACAAGTGGCTTGGCTAACGCTGATACAGACTTGTACGCCTATGGCGTATATGCTCATTCACGACTCAATTTTTGCCTGTCGGGGTATAGCGATAGTTCCGGTTCTGGCCAGGTTTTTTATACCATAGGGCTTACACACATTGATAAAGCCCTCAATCTTGGCCTCCGGCCCGCTTATTTCCACCGTAAGCGACTTCTGGGCGATATCCACAACTTTGCCTCTGAACATCTCTATCAACGACATTATTTCAGGTCGTTTCTCAGGCGGGGCCGAAATGGTTATCAGCATTAAATCGCGGGCCACAATCGGCTGGCCAACAAAATCCTGAACCTTCACAACAGGAACTATCTTGGCTAATTGTTTGCGTACCTGCTCAACAACTCTATCATCGCCGATGACGACTATCGTCATTCTGCTGAGCTTGGGGTCTTCCGTTCGGCCGACAACCAGCGAATCAATATTAAACGCACGGGCGGCAAACATCCCGGCAACGTGCGCCAAAACGCCGGGTTTATTTTCAACTAATGCACTTATTATATGCTTCATAACTTAGTCCCTTGTTTACCGTTCGTTGTCTATGAACAATGAACTATGAACAATCAACTTCTACGCCATACTTTCCAGTATATCAAGCCCGCTCATCTCATCCAAACTGCCGCCGGCTGGAACCATAGGCCAAACATTTTCCTCTCGCTCGACTCTAAAGTCAACGACGCAGGGCTTCTTCTCTGCCAGCATTTTTTTAATAACCTTCGGAACATCGGCTTTTTTGTCAACAGTCTCTCCAACCGCACCCATCGCACGCGCAACGGCTGCATAGTCAGGATTGGCCAGATAGGTCTTCGAATATCGTTTATTATAGAAAAGCTCCTGCCACTGCCGAACCATCCCCATATACCCGTTGTTCAAAATACAGACCTTTATCGGCAAATTATGCTCGACTGCCGTCGCAATCTCTGTCATCGTCATATTAAAACTGTGGTCACCATCGATATCAACAACAATTGATTCCGGCTTTGCTACCTGGGCACCTATGGCTGCCGGCAAACCATAACCCATCGTCCCAAGCCCGCCGGAGCTTATGAACTGCCTGGGTCTGATGAATTTATAAAACTGGGCTGCCCACATCTGATTCTGACCGACGCCGGTAGTAATAATCGCTTCGCTTTTAGTCTGCCGACAAACCTCCTCAATAACATACTGCGGCTTAATCTTCAATGAAGTATTATCGTAGCGGAAAGGATACCTCTTCTTCCACTCGGCAATCTTTTTAAACCAACTTTTTCTCTCTTGGAACTCAACTTCTTTAATTAGCTCACTAAGTATCTCCTTCGCATCACCCACGACAGGAATATCCACACGAATGTTCTTCGATATACTCGCAGGGTCAATATCAATATGGATAATCTTCGCCTTCGGAGCAAAGGTTGCGAGCTTGCCGGTAACCCTGTCATCAAACCGAGCGCCTATTGCAATCAGCAAATCGCATTGCTGCACGGCATAATTAGCATAAGCAGAGCCATGCATTCCGAGCATATCCAGTGACTCGGGCTCTCTCTGGTCGAAACTTCCCAGCCCTAAAAGTGTCATTGTTACAGGCAGATGCGCTTTTTGAGCCAATTGCCGCAACTCATCAGATGCATTTGCGCTAATAACACCACCGCCTATATAAAGCACCGGCTGGTTGGACTTATTTATTGCCTGCGCCGCCAGTGATATTTGTCTGGCGTTCCCTTTCGGCCGCACACGATAACCCGGCAGCTCCATCTCGACCGGACCGTCTGTATTAAATTTGGCAACCTCGACATCAACTGGTATATCAACAAGCACCGGACCGGGCCGGCCGGTTGAAGCTATATGAAACGCCTCTTTAATAATCCGGGCCAAGTCCTTAACATCCTTAATAATACAGTTGTATTTTGTAACCGGGCGCGTAATACCGGTAGTATCCGCCTCTTGAAATGCATCGTTACCGACAAGCTCTGTACGAACCTGCCCCGTCAAAGCAACTAATGGAATTGAGTCCATCATTGCCGTAGCAAGACCGGTAACCAGATTGCACGCACCGGGACCACTGGTCGCCACCATAACGCCAACCTTACCGCTCGCACGCGCATAGGCATCGGCCATATGGCAGCCGCCCTGCTCATGCCGCGGGTTGATGAAGCGAATCGGAGCATCGTATAACCTGTCAAATAAAGGCAATACAACACCGCCGGTATAGCCGAACATCGTATCGACACCCTGTTCAATCAGCATATCAACGATTATCTGAGCCCCGTTAGAAATCTTCCCTTTTTGTCCCGATGTATTAGGATTGGGCATTGTAGAATTTCTAACGGGGTGAGCGCCTGCTTTGAGAGTGGACTTGTCAGCCGATTTGGCCGCCGTGCTACGGCTGGCTCCGCCCTGACGAGAAGAACGAGACTTTGACTTCATTTTTACACCTTTCCTGATAAACATTATTTCGTTATTCCGGAACCCCCCTGCTTTCTTGCGAAAGCAAGAAGGGGGCAACCATGGCTCACCGGTCCACTTCGAGAGGCCAATCGCTTTAATCAAAAATACGACCAAACAACTCGAAGATTCAGACCCTGCCATAATCCCGTAACCACCCGCAACCTGTCGCGACGGGTCTGCGACACGGCGGACAAGCGGGTGTCTCAGGGTCGTATTTGCATGTTTTCATACAAACACAGGGCAATTATACAACATCATAAGCTGCCTGTCAATTATTTTTCGGCAATTTATATCTCCGCCAACGAGGATTTTTTGCACTTTTAGCCGAAACAGAGCCAATTTCAATATAAAAATCTGGCCTCAAACCAAAATTGCTGCTATAATTGGGCTGAAAAGTTAACCCCGTTAGTCCTAAGGACTCCTTGCGGAGAAAACTCGGACGGTGGTTTAAACCTTCACCCCATCAGAAAAATTATTTCTACCGGGGTTAATTTAGGAGAACTCGTATGTGCGACGAATGCGGCTGTAGCTCTGCCACAGGTAGTGAAACTAATACAGAAAAAACCTTCGAAGAAAAAGTCCAGGATGTAATCGAGTCAATTCGGCCTGCCCTGCAGGGTCATGGCGGTGATGTGGAACTGGCAGGAACCGATGACGACTATACCGTTAAGGTCCGCCTTCAGGGAGCCTGCCAGGGCTGTCCCGGCGCCACGATGACAATGAAAATGGGCATTGAAAGAATGCTGAAGGAAATAGTGCCTGAGGTCAAAGAAGTCATCGCTGTGGACTGAAAAAACGCCGGCAATAAATTATCTATCAACCTTTTTCAGCTCTATCGTCTGAAACATACCCAGATAATCTCTAACTGGAGACAATACGTATTCTATGGCTTTAATAAGTGGGTACGTAAACGATGGAACCAGCTGTCTTAATGTCAAACCGCCGCTAAGTAAATATCGCAGCGGCGTATGATTGGACATTCGAACGACTTTCAAGAAGGGAAACTCCCTTTCAAAAACCTGGCGGTCGCGGGAAAAAATTATCCATGGAATCGCGCCGTTCCCGTGTGAAACCGGCCCGATTTCTTGTAATTCCCAATCTGCCTGTGTATCAAAAAGCTCATGATGGAAATTCTTGTAGATGAACCTCGACCACAATGTATTCGCCGGCTCAATCATAACGATTCTGCCGCCGGCTTTCAGGCATCTTAAAGCTTCCTTAAAAAATCCTCGCGGATTAGCAATGTGATGAAGAACATCGAACATAAAAAAGGCATCAACGCTCGCCTCTTCAAAAGGCATATTAGTAGCTGAGAATACCTTATCGACATTCGGCAGCTCAAGGATGTCTGATGTAATCACGTTGGCAATCACTTCTTTAATAAACCCGCCGCCGCTGCCAAGCTCGACAAGAAGTTTTCTCGTCGGGGCGGAGTCCGCCGTAGCCCGATTTCCCGGCTCGGTCATCGCCTTCTCAAACTGCTTATAGAAATCAATATACAATCTTTCGAGAAACGGCTTCTTTCGGACAATATCAGAATGCAAGAGGGTTGTCGCCGGGTCATCAAGGTCTTTGATACATCTTGTCTCGGGCAATTTAAGCCAATCGATAATCTTCATAACTTTGCGGGTCTTTTAAGCTTCCTAAGCGCTGCATCTATTTTCAGGAACTACTTTTTATAAAATGCCCCACTTCATAAACCGGCCCCAATAAAGATAGGGGGCTTTGCATCTGAACAACCCGCACCTTTTCCAGAACGCTTTCAGCGGCACTGCACACTTGCCTTTCTGTGGAAAAATGATGCTCACGAATTTTACAGCCCATCAGCCGAAACACAAACACCGTAAACCGGCGCTCAGTCGGCACACCATATATCACCTGTCCATTCGGCTTAAGGACCCGGCGGATTTCTCCAAAGGCCTGCAGCTGCTCAGAGGGCTTTAGGTGCTCGAGAATACTAATCAATAATACCGTGTCAAAAAAATCATCTTCGTACGGCATAGATAACACATTGCCGTTCTGCAAATGTGTTTCTATCCCCATGGCCTTAAATACATCTGCAACCTCTTTGGTTGGTGCGTTGAGGTCCAGTCCATAAATCTCTTGATAAATCTCATTAAGACTCGGAAATGTAACACCGGCGCCGAAACCCACTTCCAAAACACGTTGTCCGGCACTGCACTGGGCCAAACACAGCTCAATTCGCCGTCGGTACATTTTTCCAAGAACAGGCCAGTAATAGAATCGAAGCGGGTCGTTACGGTCCACGCCGGCATAGGCACGGAGGGACAATAGCTTTAATTTCGGTAAATCACTCAGTTTAACGCCTCCTCCCCAGCCACTTGATTTTCTTAAACGCTATCCAGCTCATCTTAAGCAACAGCCAGCCATGCGCAAAGCGACTGATATTCGTTGTGCCGTACGTTCTTGCTCGATAAGTCACCGGCACCTCGACTACCTTTAGATTTTGCTTTATCGCTCCAAAAATAAGGTCGAAGTCACCAAAGGGGTCGAAGTCTCCAAAATACGAGCGGTTGGCTGCTATCAGTTCATAATCTTTTTTATAAATCATTTTCGTGCCGCAAAGTGTATCCTTGAATCTTTGGCCCAACAACCAGCTAAACAACGCACCAAAAAACTTGTTTCCAAGAAGATTCAGGAACCGCATTGCCTGCTTTTCCATCGGGTAAACAAGCCGCGAGCCACTAATAAACTCACCTTTACCATCGCGCAGTGCCCTAAAAAATTTCACTAAATCTTCCGGCGGGGCCGTCAAGTCTGCATCCTGGATTACCAGCACATCGCCGCTCGCAGCAGCAAAACCTTTTCTTACAGCATCACCTTTACCCACTCCCTCGCCCTGATGAAGCAGCCGAATCTTACGCTGTGGATGTTTCTTTATCTGGTTCTCTATCTCCTCCGCCGTACCATCCGTACTGTTTCCGTCAACGAAAATTATCTCCGTCTTCCGGCCCATTTCAGGAATTCTATTCACCGCATCTTCAATATTGCCGCGTTCGTTTCTGCACGGTACTATTACAGAAACTGACAAATCTTCATCCCGCCGAGCAGCAGGTGTCGGACGGGCGATAACAAGATTCACTAAATTGAAATAACGAAATCCAGGCATCAAAGAAAGAAAGTAATTGCAAAAAGTTGTCAACGGTGGAATGCGCTTCGGCATCAAAAGGTAGGAAGTGGTTCGGATAACATCGAAGTTACTCAGCCGCAGCAGATTTTCAATGTCCTCCGGCGGAAGCCAGTTCTGGTATGGATAAGGCCGACGTATCCCAATAATCGAACCTAAATCCAAAATACCTTCCCAAATATAGTTGTAATAGGTTATTACAATCCGCGTGCTTTCTGTTGTTAATGGGCGAATGCGTTCCAGGACCTGCTGAATATCTCGCCATCGTCCAAGCGTATTGCATATCAAAACATAATCAAATGGTTCAACCTTGCTCACCTTCCCGGGCTTGTCGAGGGACTTTTCATCAAGCTCTAATTCATGCGGGTCATTTACATAGAATTTCAGATGTGGGAATCGCTTTCGTGCCAATTCGATAGCATCTACATCGGAGTCAACCCCAACGCCATAGGATGGCTCTACCGCGGCAAGAAGGTCGCCACATTCACAGCTAACATGCAAAACCCTGCTGTTCGGACGAACAACAAATCTATAAATCCTGTCCAGCCACCCGTAATAATAGACATTACGTTTTCGCCAGCGTGGCTGGCCGGCCGTCGTTCCTGTTGAGCGTGCAGTATGACTGTTTGTCTCAACCATAAGCTTATTTCCTCGTCTTGGCATCACCCAAGAGCGCAAGAATTTTATCAGCATTTGGCTTTTCAATTACGCCTTTATCGGTAATGATAGCGGTAATATCCTTCGCCTCTGTAACATCGAAAGCAGGATTATACACACTAATTTCGTCAGGGGCAATTCGCGTTCCAGCATTTATCCGCCGTCCGTGTGGCGGAAATGTCACTACCTCATCTGCCGTTCTTTGCTCGATAGGTATTTCGGCCCCGCTTTTGATACTTAAATCGAATGTGCTCAAAGGTGCAGCAATATAAAATGGCACGCCGTGCTCTCCGGCAAGAATGCTCAAGCTATATGTACCGATTTTATTTGCGGTGTCCCCGTTTGCCGCAATTCGGTCGGCGCCGGTGAAACAAGCGTTAATCTTGCCCTGCTTCATCAGCCACCCAGCCATATTGTCACAGATTAAAATCACCTCAATACCCGCCTGCTTCAGCTCCCAAGCGGTAAGTCTCGCACCCTGCAACAACGGCCTGGTCTCGTCAACATAAACCTTAAATTTCTTTGCCTTTTTCTGGCGTAAACCATCCCGGCGATTTGCCTCATAAACAATTGATAAAGCTGTTCCCTGCCCGGCGGTCGCAAGCGCTCCTGCATTACAGTGCGTTAAAATGGCGGACCCATCCTTGATAAACTTTTCACCGTTTAGGCCAATCCTGCGACACATATCCACATCCTCCAGGTAGATAGTGTTTGCTTCAGCCAAAACGGCCTCCCGCAGTGCCTGCAATTTCCCGTTCGGGGCAGCGCTAACAAATTCTTCGGCTCTTTTTCGCACTCTATCCAGCGCCCAGAACAAATTTACCGCAGTTGGACGAGATGAGGATAGTTTCTCGGACGCTTTTTTCAAACATTCGAGCGCATCGAGTATCGAGTGTCGAGTATCGAGATTTTGAATTGCGAGAACCAGCCCATAAGCAGCCGCGACTCCTATCGCAGGAGCTCCACGAACTGCAAGCGTCTTTATGGCTTCATACAACTGCTCAACATCTCTGCACTGTATCTTGACCAGCTCAGCAGGCAACCGACGCTGGTCTATAAGCTCCAAAAAACCATCAATGTCACTGGTTCGACTTTGCTCACCACCCTGAGCTTGTCGAAGGGCAATCCATTTTAATGTTTGAGCTATCATAAGTATGCTCCATTTTATAATAAAACGTGCCCAATGTAAACTGGGCACCATTCTCCATCCTTTTCTCCACGCTTTACCTTCTGCGATATTGTTCTATGAATGTTTTTCATCACTTTTCCTACCCGCATTTACTCATCAACGCATCTACTCATCAACGCATCTACTCATCAACGCATTTACTCATCAACACACTCCCCCCATAATTGGACGAACCTGCGTGTTTGATTGAAATTTGGGCGATTTTTTAAGCAGTGGATTTGCGTAAGTGCTTATTCAGAAATGAATAAAAAAAAATTTGTTTTTTTCAATTTTTGTGCGCAACTACCTGCGTATTTGATTGAAAATATTCTGTAAGTCTATATATGGAAGGTGCTTATAGCAGATTTTTTTACAAACACTTGTGGATTAAGGACTTAGAACACAATACCAACCTCACCTGTGCGTTTGATTGATTTTTTTTATTAAAGACAGGATTTTTCTCTTGACGATATGTATAGCGTATGCTATACTTTATTTGTGGCAGCGGAAGAAAGATTTAGCCAAGCAAAGAGGTTACTTAAGGAGAAGGGTTATAAGTTGACAAGAATCTCTGGTTCGCATCACATATTTACCAAAAAAGGTTCGCCGTTAATAGTAAGTATTCCTGTTCACAAGGGCAAAGTAAAGGCGTATTATGTCAAACAAATCCAAAAAATTGAATAAAGTATTTGATGCAAAAATTCTTGCTAATGCCAAAAAAATAGCTGGAAAATATGAGATTATTATAGCTTCTGAAAATAATGAATATTATGGCAGAGGTCTCGAAATGCCATATGTATTTGGAGGCGGAAAAACATCCGATGAATGTATCCAAAATACAAGAGAAGCTCTTATTTCAGCTGTTGCACATCTTTTAGAACAAGGTGAAGTTGTACCTGCGCCAGCAAGTGAAGGCAAGCGTACTGAGCAAGTTAATATACGTTTAACAGTTGAAGAAAAAACAATTCTTGGTGCAACCGCAAAGTCGCGAGGCTTTCAAGGTCTTGCTGATTATATCAGGGCCAGAGCACTAACGCCTCAATCTTAACAAATCAACCTTGTCCTGCCTGCGGTTCGGATTGTAAATCCGTGAAACTTGTCTCGCCATAGTTTTTAATGACGGCGGATCTATGGCAAATAAAAACTCGAATCGAGTTCGAAGTAAGCAATTAAAAAAATTGCACGAATTCGAATTCGTAATTATTAAATATCTCTATACGATTACGCTACGAGTACGTATACGCTACGAATACGTATACGTAATAGCAAATCCCGTACCAAAAATAAGAAATTTGTTTTCTCAGCGCTCTTTGCGTTCTCCGCGGTTAATTTTTCTCAGCACCAATCCGCTCACGGTCCTTCATCGCTTCTCAGACTGTAATTTTTCTCTGAGGAACTTAGCCGTATAGCTCTTTTTGTTTTCGATAATCTCCTCAGGCGCTCCTGCGGCAACAATCT
>CAZOQJ010000017.1:0-25699 GCA_964581905.1 uncultured Pirellulales bacterium | reverse complement strand
CATTATCCTCTCTTGTAATCAGGTATATCTGTTAGCAATGGCCATATTTTACGAACTTTTGTACACTTCCAAAAGAGTTTTTTCGGCTTGCCTGGTCCACAGGCCGTTATCGAGACATTCAGCAACTTCCGGCATTTTTTCGTTTAATTCCTCCAGCCGTACCAGCCCCAAACCTCGGCAAGCCGGATAAACTATAATCTTACCCGCTATTGACCGATTTTCAACCGCACGAATACCTTCCGCCGCCGCATCGAGCCCGCAAACAGCCGCTACAGAGACATTGGTATCAAGCCCACCGGATTGGACCTTCGCCAGTATCCGTCTCATATCTTCCAAAACTGACCCGCTCGTCCCAATAAAATATAACTGTTTTTCTATGTAAGTATCTAAGTCAATCTTTCCCGTAACCGTTGCCGGTATGCCGGCAAAAATATTTATGATACCCCGCTCACAACTGCTGCGCACCGAGGCAGCAACCAAATCAGGGACCGGCGCCATCAAAATCGTATAGTCGTATTCCGGCACAATTTCCGCTTTGGCTGGATTATACGTCCTGTATTCAACACCATTTTTATTAGCTAATGGTCCTGCAATTTTCGTAAGCTTAGCCAATCGAACACTATCTATATCACCCGCAAAAACGCTTACATCATCGACGCCCTGACAGATATTTCGTATCACGTGCATCGTACCCATAGGTCCAGCCGCCCCGACGACGTTAACCTTGTCACCAGGACGAATCTCGCCACTATCAGGGATTATTTCCATAGACTCAGCCGGGTCAAAACCAACAGTGCCAACAATACGAATGCCGCCGTAGTGAACCCGTCCGACCGGAGTAACAACATCCCTGCCGAACCTGCCGCCGCAGAGAACGATATTCAATAAACCGTTCACAGCCACCTTTGCAAATATCGCCTCGACAGTGCCCGGTTCAGAACCGAAATAAATTACATCGTCAAAGACAGCTTCATCAAACTCTGATACACTCGCAACTCTTTGTATCTTATCTACCAACTCTACCGGAGGTTGATACGGAGAAATCCATATTATATGAGCCGGTTTTCCACAGCGGTCAAATAAATCTCGAAAAACATCGCCTGATACTTCTATATCCGCAACAACAAGCATCCGCCCATCGGCTTTTATATTCGTGCGTTCTTTGGAGGCGTAGGCATCTTCGACACACGCCCACGGCTCGACCAAAGCAATCGCTGAAGCAGACAAATTTTCACCGACAGGTATAAGCAATGATTCGCCTTCTGGTGAAGTGATAATCCTTTCATCCATTAGCACATATTCCTGAAGTGCTCCTTCGAAGTTATATCCGAAGGCGGCGTTAGACCTGGCTGTGCGCAGCCAGCGGTAATCGGTCTGAACAAGGAAACGCTCGCCCGCCTTGAAGTCTTCCACTCCGGCCCCGACCGCCTCAATCCTGATAACGGCTTCGTGTCCCGGGACCGTTGGTTTCTGGTTGGGAACATAACTCGGTATCTCTTTGAGCACATCCGGCTCAATGCCGGAAACTATCTCGCTTTTACGAACATGGCTGGAAAACTGCTTGAGCAATTTCAAATCAGAAAAGCAAAGCCCTACCGCCTCTACCCTGCAAAGAATCTGGTGCCGGCCGGGTCTGAAAACCTCTTTGGTTTTATTCAAAACCAATTTATCCGGCCCAACTAATTGAACCGCATATTGTGTTTCCGGCAATTTTGCCATCATCGTCCTTCATCTCAAGAGGCCACTTTTTCTATTATCTGCCCAGCGGTTGAATCCTCATTTAAGCCACAAAGTTTTACCTCCTCTTCCGGCTCAAGCATGCTTCCAAACCGCTCGAAGAATTCGTTCTTCTTTGCACCGGTCGCAAAATTCCTCTTCGCCCATTCGCTGGTATATCCCAGCCCACATCTTTGCTGTAGCACCGAGTGGGCGTAAATGATATGCGCACCTTTCAGAAATATTGGGACTAATTGTGCCAGCTCCTCACTATCGAAATCATCTACAAACTTTTGCCCCGGACTATTCATTTCGGTCCCGACCACAACAGGCAAATTCAGCTTCTCAGCAATCTTTACCATACCGTAGAGGTTCCGGAGCTTTTCGCCTTTTTGTCCCACCGTATAATTGCGGTCAGGGATAATATTAACAGCCGCTGCGCCTGTGCTCATGGCAATTTCCAGCAGCTCTACAATACGCTTTTCACCTTCGCTGGTGCCATCAAGCCAGGTTGCAACAGGGATGCCCCCAGCCGCCAGAACGAATCGGTTCATATCGGCCATTAACGGGAACGAGCCTTTATCCGGCATCACATAACCGACGCCTCCACGTTTCATAGTCTTGGCCCGAATCGTATTCAGCAGGTCTCTGCCTTCAGGTAATTGCGACTGCTCGACCTTCACACCAAGTTTCTCCGACCAAAACTCAGAAAGAGCACTACCTTCTCCAAATTTTTCTTTGGCTTTACGGGCGTATGCAAGACATATATGCCGTTCTGTCGGATTGCCGGAAGGCGTCAGGACCATCACGTCACGCTCATAATCTAATTCTACAGGCCGAAGGTATTTATTCACTCGCTCTATCAAGTCCCTGTTCCGCTGCTGTGCAGTTTCACGAAGATTTGATAAAAACTTCTTTTGCTGCCCTGTAAGCTTGGCACTGGGAAATCCTATCCCCATATAGTAAGAGATACCCGGCTCTCCCGGCGAGTTAATCACCACATCGGAAAATTCAGGCACAAAAACCCGTGTCTCCAGCCCTGCACATGCTTTCAGGCCTAACATCCTCGCTGCTTCAAGGAATTCCTGCAGCGCATCCAGCACATCGAAATCCACTACGCCGGCAACAGCTAATCCTGCTCTGCGAGCTAACCAGGCGAATTTGCTCGGCGAATAGCCGTAAGTATTATAGGAGAAAAAAGTATGACAGTGCAGATTGACGTTTGTACCCGGCTTCGGTAAAACTATCTCGCCCGCCTCAGCTTTCTTACACAGTGCTAAGAGGGCTTCTTTTCTCTCCGCAAAATCGAAACTATCCAGCTTTCGTTCAAGCTCTTCAACCAAACTACTTTTTCCTCTGTATTTTTTTGTATTCTTTTTCCCAAAGCGATGTCTCTTGCGGCTGATATTCTTTCAGTTCAAATGAATTGCGGACAATCTCTCTAAGCTCTGCCAGTGTTTTTATCTGCCCCGTCGCCTTGGCCTGCATAAGGATATTGCCGCTGGCCGTCGCCTCAATAGGTCCGGTAATTACCTTTTTCCCAGTGGCGTTAGCCGCAAATTGACAGAGCAGCTCATTTTGTATGCCGCCGCCGACAATATGGAGCACCTCAATATCCTTTCCTGTAATATCCTCGAGAGCTTCCATCACATAGCGGTATTTGAATGCCAGGCCCTCCAGTATGATTCTTATTAACTGCCCTTTGTCATCGGTGGTTTTCTGTCCGGTTTTAGCCAAATGCTCATTGATTCGCTTGGGCATGTCACCCGGTGCCAGAAACGAGCTATTATCAGCATCGATATAACCGGCAAAAGGCGCTGCTTTTTCCGCCATAGCCGACATTTCCGGATAAGACAGCTCAATTCCCTCACGCTGCCATTGTCTTTTGCACTCCTGCATCAGCCACAGCCCCATTATATTTCGCAAAAGTCGAATCGTATTTTCAACTCCACCCTCGTTCGTAAATTCATATTCGAATGTTTTATCATTAACAATTGCCTCCGGCACCTCAGCCCCCATCACGCTCCACGTCCCCGATGAAAGAAACGCCCAACTGCTATCCTCAGCAGCCGGTATTGCAGCCACCGCGGAGGCAGTATCGTGCGAGCCAATTGCAACAACCGCGATAGGCCCACAGCCGATTTCCTCTCCAACCTTCGCTGTCAACTGTCCCACAACCGTTCCCGGCTGAACTATTTTTGGCATAATATCAATTGGCAAAGACAATCTATCCAAAACTTCTTTTGACCATTGCCCTGTCTTCATATCCATAAATTGTGACGTACTTGCAAGTGTATATTCCACAAAAACCTTACCGCATAAATAATAGCTGAACAAATTTGCCATAAAGAGCAGGTTCTTCGCCTTGGCAAGTGACACCGAATTACTCAGGCGCATCGCAAGAAGCTGGTAAACGCTGTTTAGCTGCATAAATTGCAGGCCGGTATTCTCATAAATTTCCCGCTTGCTCATCAGCTCGAACGCCTTTTCCATCATCCCGTTGGTTCGGCTGTCGCGATAGTGATAAGGATTCTCAACCAATTTGCCATCGGCATCGAGCAGGCCGAAATCAACTCCCCAGCTGTCCACGCCGATACCGCCGACTTGAGTACCTGCTGCTTTTACTGCTGCACTTATTCCCGTCTTAATCTCGGATAGCAGCCGGTCAAAATCCCAGTGCAGCGAGCCATTCTCTTCAACCGGCCCATTGTTAAAACGGTGAATCTCCTCAAGGGTAAGTTTTTTATCTGACACCGAACCAAGCATCGCCCTGCCGCTATCAGCGCCAAGGTCAACCCCAATATATTTTTTCACTTCCGCCATCACAAGCTCCTTATAAGCAAATGATTAAGGATAAATGATTAGTGATATTATGAGGTTGATGTGTATAAAAATCAAATCTTAATTTTTTATAAGTTATCCGCCCATTGCCGCCTTAAATAGTGAGCCGTTCCACTTTTCAAAGAATTTTTGTAATTTTCCGCTTCGCTCCATCGTTTCGCAAGAACTTAGAGCTTAAATCAAAAAGCTCAAAACCAAAGCTAAAAACATAAAAAGTTTTTGGTTTTACACTATGGTTTTACACTTCAACTTTTAAACTTTACGTTTTTTCCGCAGGAAAATCCCGCCCAGTCCAAGTAATATCACGGAGGCGGGTTCCGGTACCGTCGCTACCCAACCCTCTGTAGCCCACATATCCAGGCCTACGTAGTAGGAACCCCAACCAACAATCGTCAAGCCATCGGCAGATATATCCGTAGCAGCTCCAAGTTTCCAACCAGTCAGGTCAAGGCCACAGTCGTTTACGAAGACATCTTGGAGGTTTCGCATGCCGTTTTCCGCATCCCAGATAAACGCCTCGTAGCCTAAGGCCGAGGCGCTTTCTCCCACGACGACCGAGCCATCAGCTGAAACACCCAACGCCCCGCTGTAGAAGTCCCCTCCCAGCAGGTCGCCCAGGCCGACCATGCCAGTTTCCTCGGTCCAGTGAAAGGCCTCTCTGCCAGAGGCGGATGTGCCAAATCCCACGACGGTTGAGCCATCGGCAGAAACATCAAAAGCACCACTCTTAAAGTCGCCACCGGGCAAATCACGGAGGCCGACCATTTCACCATCTTCCCAGCGAAACGCCTCCTCTTCAGGACTATAACCTGAGAAACACTGACCCACGACGACCGAACCATCTGCCGAGCAGGCCCGAGCACTGCTTGCGCTCTCGCTGCCGCCCCCGCCCCATAAGACGCCCAGTCCGACCATCTGGCCGTTTTCCCAGCGGAAGGCCTCATCTCCAAAGGCAGAAGAGCAACTTCCGACCACAACCGACCCATCAGCAGAGGCAGCATTTGCAGAGCTCCAGAAGTCTCCACCAGGTAGGTCGCCTATACCGACCATTCCTGTTTCTTGTGTCCAGCGAAATGCCTCCCAGGTCAAGGCCGATCGGCTGCTTCCTACAACAACTGAGCCGTCGGCTGAGACGCCCCAGGCACCGCTTTCGAAGTCGCCGCCAGGCAGGTCACCCAGGCCAGTCATTACGCCATTTTCCCAGCGGAAGGCCTGGTTTCCCGATGCCGAATCGCTTTCTCCCACGACGACCGAGCCATCAGCTGAAACGCCAGAGGCGTAGCTACCGTATTCGCCACCTGGCAGATAGCCCAGGCCCTGAAAACTGGCCGTTACTGCATAACTACTACTGGAAACAAAAAATAAAATAACTATTACCAAAAGATTTGTTTTGCTTTTTATCACTATTCTCCTCGCTCAGTAAGCCTTTTAGAGACTATTCACCGCCGTGTGAAATTAAGATATGCCGCTCCTCCGTTGAACAAGCACCAAAAATTACCGCGAATCTTGTATTTATTATAGGATGTTTTTAAGAAATGTCAAGAAAAAAAATTCTACTTTGACGGGGTCTGCGGCGAATTTTGCTCCGTCATCTTTCGTCCGTCGTCTGGGTGCTACGCAATTGGAACCGGCTGGCTTGACTGAAAACGCATCTTGGCCTCGCCAATGAGATAAAAACTGCCGGTAATACAAATCAGGTCCCCTTTACTGATGGCGCTTTTCGCAATTCGCAATGCCTCGCCCAAACTGTTGGCTGCCTGGCACATCTTGCCGCACATCTCCGTATACATATCAGCCAAATCCTGCGGAGACATCGCCTTGGCAGTGTTGCTGCGCGTAAATACCACCTTGTCAGCCCCATATTGCAGCTTATGCAACATTCCTCTGACGTCTTTATCCTTGTTACACCCGAATATCACCACCATAGAATCGTAAGGAATATGCTGACCTATCGCATGTATCAAGGCCTCGATGCTTGCGGCATTATGAGCAGCGTCAATTATAATTCTCGGGTCATCGCAAATCATTTCCATTCGGCCGGACAATGACACATTATCAAGCCCATTAGTCGCTTTTCCATTGTCTATTTCGTAGCCACCGACCTTGAGTTTATCCAATATAGCCAGAGCCAAACCGCAGTTGATTGCCTGATGTCTGCCGTATAACGGCACCCGCAGATGCTCGAATTTACTCGTTTGCGTTGTCAGGCAGATTCTCGTATGCGGACCGTGCTCCAGTGACGTTTCAAAACGATGCGAAAAATCAATATCATCACCCGTTACACTCAACGGCGCCCTGACAGCAATAGCATGCGATTTTAGAACACGCATCGCTTCCGGCTCCTGCTGAACTGTAACAGCCGGCACACCACGTTTAAAAATCCCGGCTTTCTCCCTGGCAATTTTGTCAATTGTATCCCCAAGCTGGTCCTGATGGTCAATACTCAAGCTGGTTATCCCGACAACCTTAGGCAAGACAACGTTGGTGCTGTCCAACCTGCCGCCCATACCGGTTTCAATCACACCAATATCAACCTTCGTATCAACGAAGTGCATAAACGCCAGAGCAGTCATAATCTCGAAAAAAGTAGGAGGGTCGCTCTTTGACATTTTCTCAATCGGAGCGTAAATACGATTCAACAAGCCGTACATTTCCGACTCTCGAATCATTTTTGAATTAACCACAATCCGCTCGTGCAAGCTTACCACGTGCGGTGAGGTGTATAATCCGACCTTGTAGTCATTCGCCTCAAGCATTTTGGCCAGCATTGTAGCCGTACTGCCTTTACCTTTTGTACCGCCTATATGAATTGTATCGAATTTCTTGTGCGGATTGCCTAACAGCGAGAGCAGCTTCTCCATCCTTTTGAGATTGAATGTGGTAACATTATAGCGCAGATGCTCCTGCTTTTCGTAGTCGGTCTTCTCAAACAGGTAGCTTATTGCCTCGTCATATTTCTTAAACGCCTTTTTAGCCCTGACAGGGGCAACCTTGGAGGAGGCATTCTTTACCCGCTTCTTCCGAATTGTTTTGGCTAATTTTATCATAAAAAGTATATTATATCAATCAAGTCCGTTAAAATCAATATTTAAGACCCTAAAACAGCTCTCCTGCCGCTAAATAAGCGTATATAAGATGTTCTTACTAAAGCCGTTACAAACAACTTGACTCATATCCTTATATTTTTAAAACTTTATTTCTATCAGTATATCTAAATATATAATTAACTCACATTATAATAACACATGTCCTCCGTTAGGAGTCCATAGGACTGAGCGAGGCCGAAAGAACCTTTTGGGGCCTAATTTCCCCTCCGAATCTATTATACTACGCCTGCTTGACATTTTTTGTTCAATACCTGCCCTTGTAAAAACCATCAAGTGCCTAAAGTGAGCTAAAATGGGCTAAAGTGAAAAATAATCCAAAACTTCAGGCTCTTTACTTATTATAGCGATTCAACTTATTGACTCTTGGGGACAATTTTGATACTTTTTTTTACAAATTGGCGGCAGACAAAGTTAAATTCAAGAGAAGGCGGTACACTCGTGAAATTGCTTGTTTGTTTTTTCTCGTTGTGGCTTATTCCGGGCGGGGTCATTAATGCTGCGGATGATAACAGGTCGCTTGAAGAGGGCTTTGTCAATCCACCCCAAAGTGCCGGAATTCGCTGCTTCTGGTGGTGGCTTAACGGCAATGTTACCAAAAATGCGATTACCCGTGACTTGGAGGAAATGAAAGCGAAGGGTTTTAGCGGGGCATTGATTGTTGACGCCGGCGGAGCAAACCAACGAGGCAATAAGCAGGTCCCCGCAGGACCAACCTTCGCAACGCCGCAATGGCGAAAGCTTTTCAAACATGCCGTCCAGCAGGCGGACAAACTCGGATTGGAATTGAGTCTGAACATCCAAAGCGGCTGGAACCTCGGCGGGCCAAACGTAACGCCTGAGATGGCGGCGAAGATGCTAACCTGGTCTGAAATACAAATTGAAGGGCCTGCCCATGCGTCTCCCTCCACAAGTCGGGGCAGCGGGCCGGTATCTTTCAATCAGGAACTACCTGAACCCCAAAAAAGAGCTGGTTATTACAAGGACATCGCGGTCTTGGCATTTCCCCTAAGACAAGTGGAGCATATCCAAAGAGAGCCGATTCGAGACCTGAAAGCCAAAGCTGCCAGCCATGAAGTCGGCATGTCTGCCCCGGATTGCCGATTTCTGCTGGAAGATATTCCGGCTGCTCCGGATGAACAGGACACCCGTCTTCAAGACATCTTGAACATCACGGATAAAATGACGCCGGAAGGAATACTCAACTGGCAGGTGCCTTCCGGCAAGTGGGTAGTTCTGCGTTTTGGATACACTCCGAGCAATGCCCAAGTCAGCACATACAGCGCAAAATGGAAAGGCCTCGTAATTGATTATATGGATGCCGATGCCCTGCGGACCTATTGGAATGATGTGGTTCGCCCATTATTGAGCGACATCGAACCGCTGGTGGGAAAGTGCCTTAAGTATTTGCACACAGACAGCTGGGAATGCGGCGGTGCGAATTGGACAAGCCGGTTTCCTTCCGAATTCAAGAACAGACGCGGCTACGACCCTATTTGCTATCTGCCGGTCATCGCCGGTAAAATCGTGGAAAATCGGGACGTCAGCAATCGATTCCTGGCTGACTTTCGCAAGACCATTGGTGATTGTGTGGCAGAGAACCACTACCAGGTGTTTGCAGAGTTAGCACATCAACACAACTTAGGCATTCACCCGGAATCCGGCGGACCACACGCAGGGCCGTTTGACGCCCTTAAATGCATGGGACGCAACGACATTGCTTTGGGTGAGTTTTGGGTACCCTCGCCGCACCGTCCAAGTCCTGAACAACGTTTTTTCGTCAAACAATCCTCCTCCGCTGCTCACGTCTATGGTAAAAAGCTGGTGGGAGCAGAGGCGTTTACATCCATCGGTCCGCACTGGGACGATGTACTCTGGTCATCCCAAAAACCAAGCTTTGACCACGAGGTCTGTTCCGGCTTGAATCTTGTCTTCGTCCACACATTTACCTGCTCACCTAAGCAAATGGGACTCCCCGGCCAGGAATATTTTGCCGGGACCCATTTTAACCCCAATGTGACATGGTGGGATTATGCGGATGCTTTCATTACTTACCTGAATCGCTGCCAATACCTGTTACAACAGGGCAAATTTGTTGCCGATGTGCTTTATTATTATGGTGACCATGTCCCGAACCTTATGCAGCTAAAAGAAGCTGACCCGGCAAAGGTGCTGCCCGGATTTGATTATGATGTTACGAATGAAGAGATATTGCTCAAATTGGAAGTAAAAGATAATTGCATTGTCGTTCCCAGCCGAATCAGCTATCGGGTACTTGTTCTACCAGACCACAAGGTGCTTTCTCTCGCAACTCTGAAGAAGGTTCACGAGCTTATTCAGCAGGGAGCGACTGTAATTGGCCCCAAGCCGGAAAAAACTGTCAGCTTGGTAGGTTTTCCTGAGAGCGAAAAGGAATTTATAAGACTCACGGATGAAATTTGGGGACAATCCTCTGACTCAGCCGGACAGAAACAATCCGACAAAGGCCGGCTCATCTGGGGTAAGACAGCTCGCGAAGTACTTCTGGACGATGGTATAAAGCCCGATGTCGAATTTCTCCACAGTCCTATGGACTCCTTACGGAGGACACCTAACGGTGGAAATCAGCAGAAAGATTCAGCTTTCGATTATATCCATTACACAATTAACGAAGTGGATGTTTATTTCGTCTGCAATCAAAAAGAACGCCAAGAGGACGTGACTTGTGCATTTCGAATTTCCAATAAACGGCCTGAGCTATGGGAGCCGGTTACCGGCAAAGTCTGTAAAGCGGAAGCATTCAAACAATCTAACGGCCGAATCGAAGTGCCCTTGAAGTTTGCTCCGTATGGTTCGCTCTTTATCGTTTTTCGAGAGCCGATTTCAGAAACTACACAGGGAAAAGCCGAAAGAAATTTCCCAGAGTATAAAGTCCTGTCCCGTAAGGGATGGCCAAGCCCACAGCAGATTCAAGGCCCCTGGGACGTATACTTCTCTCCGAAATGGGGCGGCCCTGGAAAAGTACGTTTCGATAAGCTCATCAGCTGGACAGACCGGCCGGAGCAAAAGGTTCGTTCCTATTCCGGCAAGGCAATATATAAAACCACTTTCGACCTCTCCGGACAAAAAACATCGAACCAGCAGTATGTTTTGGACTTGGGAGAGGTCCTTGATGTAGGTATCGCCCGTGTAAAACTAAACGGCAAAGATTTGAAAGTCCTCTGGACCAAGCCATTCCGAGCGGATATTACGAGCACAATACAAAACGCAGAGAATACCCTTATTGTCGAAGTAGTCAACTCCTGGCGAAACAGACTAATCGCAGATAAAGATTTGCCGGAGAAAAAACGATATACACGAACGAATATAACAGTTACTTCCCAATGGAACCTCCGTAAAAGCGGCCTTCTCGGACCAGTGCAAATTTTGACTGCCGAAGAGTAAATATCGTTTTTCCCTTGACTTTTGGCAGAAATACCCTATAATAATACCAGATTCGCGGTGATTTTCGAAGTTCGTTCAACGGAGGAACATTTCTTAATTTTCACACGGCGGTGGATAGTTGATAGAGGACTTACTAAGCGAGGAGAAAGTGATGAAGAGCAAATCGTTTCTTTTTGCGGCGGCGGTATTGTTTCTGTGCACTTGGCCCGCATTGGGGACAATCTATTTCGACGATGGCGGGACACACGACATCGACTACGACATCGACTATGTCTATGTGGACTGGGAGACACCGGATATGTATACCACCGTAAACTGGCTGGATGGTGCGCGCACCGAAGGCGCTGTTGCATGTGAAAACAGCAGGATAAATGTCTCCGGCGGCCACTTAGATGATCTTGACACATACGATTCCAGCCAGGCAAATATCTCCAGCGGTGACGTAGAATATCTTTGTAGCTTCGATTCCAGCCGGGTTAATGTTTCTGGTGGCTGGATATACAGTGGTATTGAGAGCTATAATTCCAGCCAGGTAAATTTCTCAGGCGGTAGAATAGGAGGAATATATTATGGAGGGATGGAGTTTCTGGGTATGATTTCCAGCTACGATTCCAGCCAGGTAAATATATCAGGCGGTTTATTACTTGGCTTTATTTCCTGCACTGATTCAAGCCAGGTAAATATCTCAGGCGGCTCAATATGTGATGACCTTTACTGTAACGGTTCCAGCCGGCTAAATATCTCCGGAGGCGCAATACACTCCATTAACAGCTACCAATCCAGCCATGTAGATATCTCCGGCGGCGAAATAGGATGGTTTAGTAGCTTTGAATCCAGTCAGGTAAATATCTCCGGTGGTTTAATATATACCATTCAGAGCCGGGATTCCAGCCAGGTAAATATATTCGGCGGCCTGATAGATGGCAATTTGAGAATAGGCGACTCGAGTAATATACGAATATTCGGCTATGATTTTGCAATAGATGGTCAGCCATTCGGCTATGGAGAGCTCACCAGTATCTATGGTGGTTGGTATGTAGATGAACCTCTCAGGCACCTGACCGGAACGCTTCTAAACGGGGACCTCATTGATAATGATTTTTATATCGGCGAAGATGCAAGAATGGTTCTCATACCTGAACCAGCGACGCTGTTGCTGCTCGGCTTAGGCGGATTACTTTCTCTGTGCAGACGCAGGAACTGATTATTTATGATTGATTATTAATGTAATAGTCCTTTTGACTAATCGAAAGGACTACTGCATTTTTATCCTTTGCAGTCCTCTATTCCCCCGCTCCTGCCACAAACCCTCCAAAAATGGGGCATCGCAAGCATCGGAGCTTGACAAACGAGAAGAAAGTGTGTATAATTATTCTGTATGAAAGCAAAGAAATGAACACATCGAAGAAACATCTAATCTCGGCCGCAGCTATCACCTTTGTTGCCATAGGATTTTTGACAAGCGGCCTCGCCTTAGCATATCCCTATCAGGACCCTAATCTACCCGTTGAGACCAGGGTTGAGGACCTTCTGGCCCGGATGACCCTGGACGAAAAAATCGGACAGATGACCCAGTGCTTGTCCAGTGTTTCCACTTCGAACGTCGCGAGCTACTACATAGGCTCTGTTTTGAGCGGAGGTGGCGACGGTCCCGGCGGCAATAATACTGCGACGGAATGGGCGGATTTTTATGATAGCTTTCAGGCAGCGGCTTTATCTACCCCGTTGGGTATTCCCATTATCTATGGGGTTGATGCTGTCCATGGCAATGGTAAAGTTCGTGATGCAACTATTTTCCCACACAACATCGGCCTGGGTGCCGCCAACGACCCGGATTTAATGGAAAGGGTCGGCACGGTCACCGCCAAAGAAGTAGCGGCTACAGGAATAGACTGGACTTTCGGGCCTTGCCTGACCGTCGTGCGTGATGAGCGCTGGGGCAGGACCTATGAAGGATTCGCCGAGGACCCGGAGGTGCACGATAATATCGTCGCCGCTTACGTCCGCGGATTTCAGGGAGTAGATGCGAATATGCAGGGCGAAAAGATTGTCGCCTGTGCAAAGCACTACATCGGTGATGGCGGCACTACCGGAGGCGTAAACGCCGGTAATATGGAATGCAACGAAGCCGAACTGCGGGCCATTCATCTGCCTCCATACGAAAGGGCACTGGATGCAAACGTCGGGACAGTTATGACATCTTTCAGCAGCTGGAACGGAGATGATTGCGTCTATCACGACTGGCTTATCACGGACCTGCTCAAGACCGAGCTTGGCTTTGACGGCTTCGTCATTTCCGACTGGGATGATGTCGGATCCACTTCTTTGACTAATATACAGAATGCGATAAATGCCGGTATCGATATGTCGATGGAGCCTTACCGTCCGATTACATTTATCAACAATTTAAAGAACCGCGTAAATGGCGGCTACGTCCCACTATCGAGGATTGACGACGCCGTAAGAAGGATACTGAGGGTCAAATTCAGGGCAGGCCTGTTTGAGCACCCATACACCGATAGAAGCCTCTTGCCTTCATTCGGCTCTTCTGAACACAGAGCAGTTGCCAGAGAAGCGGCGCGGAAGTCTCTCGTATTGCTGAAAAACGATAACACTGTTCTGCCGTTCGCTAAGAGCGCAGATGTATTCGTCGCCGGAAGAAATGCGAACAGTTTAAAAAGACAATGTGGCGGCTGGACGATTGGCTGGCAGGGTATGCCGAGCGAAAGCTCGACAAGCGGCATTACTATTCTCGAGGGCATTGAAATGCTTTCCACCGGCAGCGTTACCTACAACGAGAGTGGCAGCGGTGCTGCTGGGCATGATGTCGCCATAGTAGTAGTTGGCGAGGATTCCTATGCTGAGGGGTCCGGAGATGACAGTGATTTGCATCTATATTCGGAGGACATTAGCACCATCAATAACGTGCGGGTTTCAGGGACGCCTTATGTTATTGTCCTGGTTTCCGGAAGGCCGATGATTATAACCGACGAGATTGCAGATGCGGATGCCTTTGTAGCGGCCTGGCTGCCGGGGACCGAGGGAGATGGCGTAGCGGAAGTCCTCTTCGGCGACTACAATTTTACCGGCCGACTTTCATACACTTGGCCAAGTGAAATGAGCCAGATTCCGATTAATATCGGCGATGCTGTTTATGACCCTCTCTTCCCTTATGGTTACGGCCTTGGCTCTCTTGCCGACCTTAACGAGGATGGTTTTGTAGATTGGGCGGATGTTAAAATATTTTGTGATTCATGGCTGAAAGTTCCGGGCGACACGGGCTACGACTCGCGGGCAAACCTTTACGAGGACCTGCTGAGCATTGTAAATTTCTATGATTTTGCTATCTTCGCCGGTGAATGGAACTGACCGCCTGCCCCTGCATGCCTTAGGCAGGGGTCATTGCGAGCGTAGCGAAGCAATCTCAAACCTGTGGTGAGCCTGTCGAACCATCGGCAATCGAAAATCTCAAATTCCTGTCCTATCTTCTATCTCCGCGTCCAAAGCACCGTTATAATTATCTTTTTATTTTTATGTATTTATATTGACATTCGGTTAGTTCTCCTGGTATAATGCTTATAGGTTGGGAATATTCTCACGTCTCTGCAGGAATATCCTCTTTAAAACAATGCGAGAGGCAAATTTTATGGCCATTTAGAGGCCAAAGGAGCATTATTTTGAGTATAGGTACAGTAAAATGGTTTAGTGGGCAGAAAGGCTATGGATTTATCACCCCCGATGGTGGTGGCGAAGATTTGTTCGTTCATCACTCGGAAGTCAACACGACTGGCTGTGAAATTCTTGACCAAGGCCAGAAGGTCGAGTTTGAAGTCGGACAGGGCAAAAAAGGCCCGTGTGCGACAAACGTAACCCTTGGTTAATTCAAAGCAACATACCTGAAAAACCAACGGGCTCCGCTTTCAAACGGAGCCCGTTTCATTTCCTGCCCCTGCATGCCTTAGGCAGGGATCATTGCGAGCGACCTGTCCTCCGTAGCCCCTTATGGGCGGAGGATGGAAGCGAAGCAATCCTAAATCTCAAACCTGTGGTGAGCCTGTCGAACCATCGGAAATCGAAAACCGCAAACCTGTGGCGAGCTTGTCGAACCATCGGAAATTCTCTACTCTCTTCCAGTATTTTTTATTGACCTCTGGCGGTTATTCGATAAACTCCAGCTAAATTCTTATTTGGCGATAGCCAAAAATCAAAATCGGATATGACTTTAACAAAGAATTTAGTTTATCGACCAGCTCGTCTATGACCTCTACGGCTTAAGGGAAAAAGAAATAAAGATTGTGGAAGAGAATACATAGCATAAAACAAAGGAGCGCCGAAATGGACATGTTAAGATATTACTGCCAAGGTCCGGGTGACAAAGAGATTTTGAACCTTCTACAGCAAATCAAGGATAAATGGCAGATTCTATACGAAATCATGGACTTATCAACGAATGGACAATATGACCAACAGAAGGAAAAAACTGCCTATGAACAGGATTTCAAACCACGAGCTAAGGTACTGAAAAAAGCCACAGGGAAAAGCATAACTGAACTGCGCTCACACAGTGGAAATTATTTCGTTTCGACACCTGAAACAATTGGGCTTCTAAAGGATGGCCAGCTGTTATGGTGGACCCACACCGAAACAGATATCAAGCAATTTCTGCGAAACATACTTCTGTCCGGAAGGCTACCAGTGTGAAGAAACTCTCCCAGTATTACATCGACACCACGACCTCCCAAATTGACAAACTCATTTATGAATTATATAATCTAACTCCCGAAGAAACAGCAACCCTCGAAGAGTCAATGTAGGGCTGGCAGTGAACTGGTGATAAGAAAACCTCTGTTTAGGAGACGTCAATTGTTACAAAAAGCTGAAATCGAGGAACTGCAGAACGGTATTTGGCAGCTCGACTGTCCCAATATGGTACTACGCAAGAATGCGACTAACGACATAGATGTCTACGAGGGCTCAGGTTATATTAGGCGTACCTCAGAAGGTGATTTACTTCTGAAGCTTTATTCCAAGCGCGAGGTTGATGTTGCCCGACTATTTCGTTCAAATGGTTTAAAATCTGGCCAACTGATACCAGATGATGAATATTACGAACTGTCTGCAACTGACATAAAAGGGAGAATATGGGAGGCTAAATATATACTTCCTGACATCGGTGGTTGCGCTGGTCAAGAAGGAGCTGTTGTTTCAGGTAGGCTACAAGAGTTAAAACATACAACTGATTCCTTGCATCCATCTGTTCGGCCCCACAGCAGTCTCAATATAATGTTTTTTCAGGATCTTAAGATACCGTGCAATGCAGCTACAAAGTCGAGCACCTCTGTCGGTGGCTGCGTCAGAAAACAGCACACGGCTATGGATGTTGCGCAATTCTCATCTTGTGGGTGCCATTTTGAAATATCCACTGAAAACGCAGTGGTTAATCTACATGCATACACTGATTTCAGAAAACTCCCTGATAATTTGGAAATAAGGGCCGTCGAAGCTCTTCAGTTTGTTCTGGGGCGTCCAGTGGTCTGGGCAATTCTCCAGAAGCACCAAGGAGATGTAGAGACTATCCGGATCCGTCAAACCCCCATTGGCAGAACCGACTGGCGAATTGGCCCCCCTATAGGTTTTAGAACTACTGATCCTTCAGGACGCGTCTGGAAGCTTTATGACAAATACTTGACCCATATTTTGGATTATGCCGAAAGCGATAAGTACCATCCCTTGTCTGACTTTGTGTATCGAGTAATCCAAGCAAGCGCTGCTTCTATTGAAGCCCAAGCCCTAACGGTGGCGGTTACAGTAGAAGGGGTACTCCGGACAGAATTTCCTGAGCTTGTGGCTTTATCAGAAAAAGAGCTTGAAGAGCTGGATAAGACACAACAAATTATAAATGAAAGTGCTTTGAATAATAGGCTTAAAAAACGAATAACGGGTACGATAGGTGGGTGGAAGAACCCCAGCACCACAGACAAATTATCCTCGCTGATCGACTTGGGCGTGATTGAGAACACTGAGTATGACGCATGGAAAAAGCTTAGACACCCCTTTGCCCACGCTGCCCCTCCCAACTTACGAGATTTCCAAGAGTTTGTGGACCTGTGTCATATTGTAACTGTACTTTTCTACAAGCTCATTTTTCACGCTATAGGTTATGAAGGAAAGCACACCGATTACAGCAGTCACGACTGGCCATTGAGAGACTATCCCGAATAAATTTGCCTGCTCGGCTTCACCAAGGCCGTCCAATCTAGCAAATCTGTGAAATCTGTGGCTAAATATTTTTAAAATTTTATTGAAAAACGGGCCGTGTCTGGTATAATACTAATAATTGGGGGAGGCCCCGGATTCGGGGTTGCGGAGACCCGCAAGTCAAATTTAGCCGTAACTTTATTTATATTAAGGATTAGCCAATGATGTATTCCGTGTTTAATATCAAGCATTTAGAAACTTATGGCTTTGCCGAGGCTGACTTGCTTATAAATCCGTGTACATCCGTGAAATCCGTGGTTGAAATATGAACTCTTTTATGCAAAACAAACCCAATTTTCTTAAAAATCGAGCTATTATAAGTTATGGTAAAACAAAGGATTATAGAAATGAACCCCCATTTTTGGCCTAAAAATCCCAAAGCCAATTTTCTCGGAAATAGGGCGAATATAAGTTCTTGTAAATCGGAGGATTATGGAACTGACCCTGATTTTTGGCTCAAAAATCCCAAAGCCAAAACAAACCCAATCAAACCCAAAACAAACCCAAACAAAGCCAATTCAAACCCAATTTATCCTGAGCTTGTCGAAGGAACAAACCCAATCTTGTCCGCCGACTTGTCCACCGTAGCCTCGGCGAAGGTGGAAGCCTTGGCGAAGGCGGATTCAACCGAGGTGCCTATGCTGAAACAAAAATATAAATCTGCGAAATCCGCGAAATCCGTAGTTAATTTATTTTGGTGTCTTTGTGCCTTTTGTGGTTAAATACGGCGTCTATTAAATCTGTGGCCAATAATGGCAAAATGCGAGCAAAATTCTGTTGATATTGAAAAGTGGCTCAAGCTAATAAGAGCCGATGGTGTCGGGCCAATTACTTTTGCAAAGCTGCTAAAATATTTCGGCTCAGTCGACCATGCTCTAAGTGCTTCGGTTAGTGAGCTATCTAAAATTGATGGAGTAGGTTTCAAAACCGCTGAGCGAATTGCGGCATCGCGCGACAAGTTCGACACCACCGCCGAGCTGGAATTAGCTGAAAAGCTCGGTGTCTGGCTAATCCATCTTGCCGATGAGCGTTATCCACCTGTATTGAAGCAGATTTACGACCCGCCGCCGGTCCTTTACATAAAGGGCACCTTGACCCGCGCCGACAATTTATGTATTTCGATAGTCGGCTCTCGGCGGTGCAGCTTATATGGCCAGGAGCAATCATCCCGATTCGCTCATTTCTTGGCTTCCGCCGGTTTTACAATTTGCTCCGGGATGGCTCGCGGCATAGATACCGCTGCGCACCAGGGTGCGCTATCAGCAAATGGACGCACAATAGCGGTGCAGGGCTGCGGATTAGGAAATATCTTTCCGCCCGAGAACAAAAAGCTATTTGAGCTTATAGCCGAATCCGGCGCCTGCATCAGCGAGCTGCCGCTGCGATACGAGCCGTTGTCAGAGAACTTCCCGCCTCGCAACAGGGTAATAGCAGGACTGTCACTTGGGACAATTATCGTCGAGGCCGGCTTAGGTTCGGGGGCACTAATTACCGCAACAGCAGCGCTGGAAAATAATCGTGAGGTGATGGCGGTACCCGGGAAAATTGACTCGCCGTTGAGTAAAGGCACCCATCGGCTGATAAAAGAGGGTGCAAAGCTGCTCGAAACCGTTGAGGACGTGATGGAAGCCCTCGGCTATATCGGCGAACAATTAGAAGAGCACGTGAATGAAGCGGCAAAAAAGGCTGAAAAGGTCAAAACGCCTTTATTTGATATAAGCGAACTAAAGCTAAGTCACAACGAAAAAACGATTTACGGCTGCTTGAGCAAAGAGCCCCTGCACGTTGAGCAAATAATCACGGATACAAGACTGACGGCGGGAAGTATCAATGCCGGTCTTGTTTCACTTCGGCTGAAGGGCCTGATAAAACAACTGCCGGGTAATTTATTCCTGAAAAGTTAGCACCTACTAATGTTTCTTTGTGTTGATTTGGAGTGTTGAAAAGTCAACTCTACGATTTTGGCTTAGGTTTTTTTGTGCCGAGGATACGAAGTGAATCTTCGATGACCGGCAGGGTTTTGACTTTAACCTGCGGGTCATAAACATTACCAGTCACCTCCATCCGAACAACAGCAACACCAAGACCTTCGGCAAGCGATTGCAAAATAGAAGGGTCGGCTGTTGCAAGCCGCTCACCCCGGGCATTCAGAACCAATTCGACATTCTTACTTGGCAGGTCCATCTGACCTGAGCCGTTAAAGGCAATAGCTGCACCGGATAAATCGAACTTTTCAAAAAGCAGACTGTCACGTTTAATGTACGAATCCACCAGCATTCGGTCGAAGGCATGGTCTTTCGGCTCCGTCAGTTTCAATACTTGTAACAGTTTTGCCAGCGGCGAAAGCTCGCCCACCTGCATATCGCTTATGGCCAGCTTGCATCTGCCTATACGTGAAGAACTGTCGCCGCTTTGACCGCTGATGCTCAACAAGCCGTTCATTTTGCCGCTGGTATAGCTGTTGGACCCTGATTTATCTGCCGCCCCCCTGTCTTCTGTCGAAGGCAGAAAAGGGGGCGGCTTGTCGAACGTGTCCGAAAGGAATTGCTTTACATCGACATCGCCAAAACCCACTTGTAACAGATACTCTGAATGCATCTTGGTTGGTTGTGTGAATTCAAATCTACCTGTCAGTCTGCCGCCATAACAATCAGCAACTAAATTTTCAGTAAACCACCTTTGCCGACCGGAGTCACAATAAACATCTGCCTGTAATTTAGTAAAAGCTTTGCCATCAATCCTGAAACTATCTGCCAAAAGAACCACATCGCCCCACCGGAAACCTTCGCCGGTCTTATACGAACCCTTGGTTTTTAATTTTACATCTAATCCGGTTATAGCAGCAGATAAATCGAGATTGCAGTCTTTGAATTTAACAGTACCATCGAAATCAATATATTTATCGCCCTTCTCATCGCGGAATACTTTCATTCCGAAAGAATCCACATCGAACCGGCCCGTGGGGGACAGCTGTGAGTAAAAGGCCTTATGACCTTCAGGCAAAGCGATTCCGAGCTGTTCGTCCAAAAGAATGTTCCTCGCCGAAAGCTCAAACCAGCCGCTGTTGAAAACATTATCAGCCAAAATTACTTCGCCATTTATTTTTATAGTCGATACATCCGGCTGGGTTCCCGCAAGGCGGGGTCCCTCAATATGAATACCTTCAGCGGCGGTTGCAACAATATCTCTTAGTCTGATATAGTTTTTGGTTATCGTTAAACTGCCGGTGATGTCTTTCAGCGGATAAGCAAAGCATTTGTAATTGATGCTGTCATCCAGACAAGTTACGTCTATATTATAGTCAGGATAATTGTTAGGGTCGGTTTTGTTTAAGTCGGCCTTGTAGTCTATTTTGCCCTCCGGCTGAAACTCCAAGACGGTTTTTTCTAACGGCTCGGGCAGTAAATCAAACAGTCGCTCATCCAGCTGCGCACCTCTGGCATCTAATTTCAGGTTATATCGCAGACTGCCTTTCTCATCCGGCCAGGCCTGACCGGTCAGGCAAAGCAAACCTCCGGCGTGCTGGCCGGCAAAACTATCTATACGTATCGAATCATTTGTAAAAACGGCTTTTGCCGTGATATCTGATATAACAAGCGGAATTTGAGTTGAATTCAAAGAAGATTTTCTGAAAGACAAATCAGCTATATAGTTTGCTACGTTAGCCCCCGCAGCTTCTTGCCCGCCGCCCCGACTCGCGTCGGGAGACGCGGGGGCAGGCGAAGCAAGAGCGGGAGTAAAAACCTTAATCTCACCATCGGCCAGACCGGCAGGACGGAATTGAGCATATAGCTGTCTTTGCACATCTGATAATGCCGACTCCAACGTTGAATCCAACGGTATATTATTCACATCGACTGTAACATCATATATTGGTCTATCGGTACCGGCAGTTACTGCTTTACCGTTGACGACAATTTTTCTGCCGTCTACCTGTGAAACCACATTTGAAAAGGTAATGCCCTCATGGTCGAAGAAGAGCTTGCCGGCAAGATTCTTCAATGGATAAGGAAAATGTTTGTATATAGCTTCAGTACCGAGCAGTTCAACGACCAGGTTGCTTTTTGTGTCCGTTGGAGACTTCCGGCTGAGATGGTAATCTATCACTGCAAGACCTTTCGGGGAAAAAGCCGTCCAGAACTCCTTTTGCCCTTCGTTTAATGCATCATACAGGTCTTTATCCAAAATCATATTGTTACTTGTCATCCGGGTTTCGTACTGCCAGTCCGGCCCAAAACCCCCAGACCACCCGTTAAAGAAAAGCGTAACGTCACCATGCTTGCCGCAAAGATTGTTCATCGACACCCTTTTCTCAGTAAAATCTATTTCACCCGTCAGGTGCTCTATAGGATACTGGAACCTGCGGTCGCAAATCGAGACGTCCTTACAATAGACTTTGCCGGCCAATTTGCTTTCTCGCAGGCGCTTTAAGCTGCCGGATATCTCAAGATAAATATCAATACACCCGGCAGGAACATACCTATTGAAGAACCCCTGCAGGGCAGTGAACCCGCTTAAATTTTGCAGAAATGATGGCGCGAGCTGAGCCAATTTATCCAGCGAGGGACTCTGCTTCGAATGGAAATCTTTCAGGCTAAGCTTCAATAAGAAATCTTCCCCGTCATATTGTAACTCGCCGGCCAAGACCTCGATTATCCATGCCATCTCAAGCGCAGGAATATCAGCTGACGATATTCCACCTGCAAATATGATATTGCCCGGGTTACCCGCCCCCGCTTCTGCTTTCGCAGAAAGCTGCGGGGGGGGCTGGTAGAACCCTCTCAGGTGACTCTCGCCAAAACCACTGGCCAACTTGGCTGTTGTTATCTCGAAGCTGTAAGTATCTTGTTTTTCTTCGGCAGGTCCAAACCTCATATCAACAGGTATTTCCGCAACAACTTTAACACCGGTTTTTGAGACCTTGCTGTATTGGAGTTTCCCTCTTTCGAGACGCACAAGCGGCATCTCCCCCCGCGTCTGCCTGTCGGAAGACAAGAGCGGGGGCTTGATTTTAAGTGCAGCTACATTCCACTGTTCTGTATCCAAATTGTATCGGGCGTTGAAAACAAAATCATTAACATCTATTTCTTTCAATCGCGGCCGAAGTAACAATAAACTACCTATATCAAAGCGCGCATATACCGTCTCGGCTCTGAGTATTTCATCATCCGGGTCCTGCTTTTCCGACTGCGGCTCGGCGAGCCTCCGCCGAGACGAGCGATAAGGGCTGATGACAAGTTTTCTGATAAAGACAGAACCATCAAGATTAAAATCTATCGATTTGACCCGGACCTTCGCATTGGTAAGCTCAGCAATCTGACCGATGGCAACATGGGGAAGAGCTCGTCCTGCTAAGATAAAAACAAGCCATAAGACAACAACCAGCAGCAAAACTCGCAGAAGCCAGCGAATTACAGTTTTTGATTTCGAGCTTTGAGTCCTGAAACTAACCATAGAAAACACAGAGAATTTTATCCGCCTTACGTCTGGCGGATTTAAGTTCACAGTGCAATCATCAGCTACAAATACTACTCTGCGAAGTACGAGCTATCTCTTCTTAATCGCTTTTTCCGCAATATCACGGCGGCAATAAGCACCATCGAATTTTATCATATCTACAGCTTCGTATGCTCTCTCTTTTGCAACTGCGATTGTCTCTCCGAGCGCTGTTACTCCCAGAACTCTGCCGCCGTTGGTAACAATATCGTCATTTTGACTCTTAGTTCCAGCGTGAAATACGACAACGTCCTGAATTTGTTCGGCTTCGTTCAGGCCGGTTATTTTCTTTCCCCTTTCGTAATCCCCCGGATAACCCCCTGAAGCCATCACCACACACACAGATGGCCTCTGGTCCCACACGAGACTAACCTGGTCTAATGTGCCGTCACAAACTGCCAGCAGAACTTCCAGCAAATCGCTTTTTAGCCGAATCAAAATGGGCTGGGTTTCAGGGTCACCGAAACGAACATTAAATTCCAGCACTCTCGGCCCGCCAGAGGTCATCATAAGCCCGGCATACAGTACACCTTTATATGGTGTGCCGTTGCGATTCATTGCATCGACCACCGGCACAAGAATTTCACGACTAATCTGACTCATAAGCTCATCGGTAACCACCAGTGCAGGACTATAAGCACCCATCCCGCCGGTATTTGGGCCCGTATCACCATCGCCGATGGGCTTGTGGTCCTGCGATGATTCCATAACGTAGATATTTCGACCGTCCACAAAGGCAAGTATCGAGGCCTCTTCGCCTAACAGTTTGTCTTCTACGATGATTTTGTCACCTGCCGCGCCGAATGTCTTATCGCACATTATCTTCTCAGCCGCTAAAATACCATCCGCAGGGTCATCACACACAAAAACACCTTTGCCTTTTGCAAGACCTGCTGCTTTTACCACCACCGCATCGTCCCTGCTGGCGATATATGCCTTGGCCTCTTTGAATCTGTCGAAGATTCTGCCCTCAGCGTTGGATATAGCACTGGAGCGCATCAATTGTTTTGCAAATGCCTTATCCGCTTCGAGCCGTGCCGCCTTTTTGCCGGGCCCAAATGCCTTTATACCCGCTGCTTCAAATGCATCAACCGCTCCTGCCGCCAGTGGGTCTTCCGGCCCGACTACCACAAGCTCTATGGTTTTTTGCTTTGCAAAGTCCAGGAGCTTGTCAATATCGGTGGCGCCGATAGGGACATTTTCGCCACATTTTGCTGTGCCCGCGTTACCGGGTGCAATATAGAGTTTGCTCAGGTTTTTTGATTGAGCCAACTTCCATGCGATTGTATGCTCACGTCCGCCACTTCCGATTAAAAGCACGTTCATCCCGTCAGACATTTTTTATCCCATCTAATTTTGCTAAATGGTAATTGGTTAAATAGTTACCAATTACCAGTTACCAATTACCGATTTGTTTTTGTTTGAGCCGCCGTAGATAAACCGCATCTGGCCAATATTAGGGATAAGTCCCCAGGAATCTCTGGCAAAAATTTTGAAGCCCTGCGGCCAATAGACAAAAAGTGCCTTGCCCACCAGATAGTCACGCGGGACAACCCCCGCACGGTAGGTCAGACCTCTATTTGCCACGCCATCGTTGCTCCACCATCTACAGTCCTCGCTGCTGGGGCTGTTATCACCCAGTACGAAAAACTCATTTTCTCCAAGGGTAAACGGTGAACCTTCTATTGCCCTGCCCTGCTTGGGGCTGTTGGCAAATTTTCTGGCAGTGTAGTGAATATCTCTGAAAATCGCTATATGCGAGAGGGTCAATTTACCGGAGCCAAAGATTTTTATTTGTGGCTGAAGGCCTGTTTTCCTTTCGCCTGCATCGTTGGGGTCTAGACCTAAATCATAAATTAAATTTTCGCTGCCAAATTGAAAAATCAACTGATGGTTAACATTGGCGAACTTAACCAGAGCAGGTTCATTTACAACTGGTGGTTCGATTAACTTACGAGCTAATTCTGTGACTTTTCCATCTTTTTCAATCTTTGTGATAACCATTACACCTTCATCATTAAAATCGACCCCCGCTCTATAATTAGTTTCATATTTGCTGAGTTCCACACCTATCCGGCCCTGGCGCAGCATCGAATCAGCATAGAAACGTACCATCAGGTCACTGCAATACGGCATATAGCTATATTCTCTAACATCATCGTAAGCGTATGTCGCTCTGAAATCATTGCCAACCGACGCATCATAAAAAATCGAATGGCTCTCATCGGCGGAGCTGTCCAGGTAAAAAATAGTTGGCTTATCTTCGTTGTTGATTACCCATTCTGAACCCGCAGCATTCTTGAATGGTTGTTGCCAGAAGTGCCCATTAAACCCCAAATGGGTTAAGGGTTTTCTGGGTCTCACTGGCTGATAATCGTTATTATAAACCGGCATCCACAATTCTTCCTGGACTTTACGAGGCTTTCGACTGACTTGTCCATTGATATAGACGTCGCCATCTATTATTTCTATGGTTTCTCCAGGTCGGCCGACCAGGCGTTTGATGTAATTTATTTGAGGTTTATCGGGATTTTTGAATACTATGACATCCCAGCGTTTTGGTTCGACGAACTGGTAGATGCACTTCAGAACAAGTATTCGGTCGCCATTTGCCACCGGCATCACGCCGCCGGTCATCTGATAGTGACCACAACTTGGGCAACGAGATGGATATGACCTGCCTAAATTCCTATGCGGCGGTATATAATCTTCCCTCTGGAATCCAAAGTATCTCCCGATAAAACCATAGTCATACTTATATCCACATTGCGGACATCGCAGCCGAAAGTGAGCACCTTTAAGTGTGTCGGCCATACTGCCGGTAGGTATGCGGAATGCCTCCATTATAAAAGCCCTGAAGA
>CAZOQJ010000016.1:0-27194 GCA_964581905.1 uncultured Pirellulales bacterium | reverse complement strand
TCGCCAGACTATGCTTTTTTCAGCCACAGTAACTCCTGAAATAAGCACGCTGGCCGCAGGCGTGCAAAAGTCGCCGCAAATGATACAGATTGGCCGGCCGCGAAACCCCATCGAAACAATCACACAACATATCTATCTGGTAGAGAAGGAGCAGAAAATTAGTTTTCTTTTGCACCTGCTCAGCGGCACCCACTTGTCCAGTGTGCTGCTCTTTTCCCGCACCAAGCACGGCGCGGACAAGATTAACCGACACCTTGAGCGGGCAGGCATTGCATCGGTGGCGATACACTCAGGCCGCAACCAGAGCCAGCGCGAGCGTGCAATGGACGGCTTCAAAGGCGGCAAATACCGCGTTATGGTTGCAACCGATGTCGCCGCCCGCGGCATCGATGTTACCGGAATCTCGCACGTCATCAATTTCGACGTCCCCGTCAATCCGGAAGATTACATTCATCGCATAGGCCGCACAGGCCGGGCCGAAGTCACTGGAGACGCCTTTACCTTTGTCTCCCGCGATGAGCAAAAGTACCTTCGTAGTATTGAAAGGTTCATAGGGCGCGAATTTACTCCGGTGGAATGTGCCGGCTATACCTACACCAGAACCGTCACGCCGAAACCGCCGTTGGGGCTGCACAGAGGCAGGCTTCCAACTGCCAAAAGGGCGCGTCTTGCTTCTCGGCGCCACCGCACACGCATAAGACGTTAATAACTCGCTGCTGGCCAAAGTGCCTTTACGAACGACCCTCACCTCAGTCTTCTGTCCTCGTGCCCAAAAACTTGCTAATTTTTATTCAAAATACGTGTATTTTTATCAATTTCTATTTGGCATACGGGCTTTTATATCTTAAATTTTTAGTGTATAAAGTCAAAGGACTATACCAGGGAGAGGGCCGATAAACCCGCCAATGGCGGATAGAAATTTTATCTTCGGATGGGAGGAAACTTGATGAGAGGGTGGAGAATTAAATTCATATTCTTGCTGATGGTCTATTTCGCCGGCTTTGCAACTGCAATCTACTGCCTTGCACCTGTTCCTGAGAACCAAGGCCCTGAATTCGGCGAAAAAAGCTTCGCATTTTCGGTACTAAAATCTGATGAATTTGCCAAATCCTTTAATTCGGGAATGCACAAGTGCATAGATTTTGGTAAGGAAGCTGCCTTGCGCGCCGGAAAGATTATTAAAGAAAAACTCGATGAGAGACAGCTTCAAAGCGACAGCTAAGCAGCTCTGCTCCGCCCTGCGTAGCTTCGCAGAGCAGGGCAACCTGGTCTTTTTGCCAAATTGTTTTAATTGCTGACATACACACAATTCAATATTCAATTGAGGGGATGTATATGTAGCAGCTGTTGGCCGTGGGTCAATTGACCCACGGCTCTTTTTATGAAGATTTTAGGATAAATCCGTCACAGGCGGATAAATCCCCCTCAAGCGGATAAATCTATCACTTTGGCAGAGGGCAGCTTTTGCTTTATTATCTCTGTTGCCAGGTTGACCCATTTTTTGCAGCCATCAAGTACCACGCTGTCACCGCTGGCGACAATCTTTTCCGTTTTCATCAGTTCGTAGTCCGGGCTCAACAGAAGTTCAATTTCCCAGTGCCAGTTGTTTTTCTCAGCCAGCTCACCAATCAAAGTTTTTAATCGCCCACTATTGGAGACGGGGCTATCCAACAACCACAGGGCTTTGACTACGCCGATTTCTTCGAGAAACCCGCCTATAAGCTGAACAGCAGGTATCGTTTCGGTAACTTTGCGATATGTGCCGTGTATGCTCGCCAAGTCGCGGAAACAGCCGTCGCGTCCCTTAAAGATTACACCACCACTCATCGCTGCCTCGATGGTTATTAAAACATTGTAGCCGTCGATAATAATTGGCTGACCTTTAACATCTGCGATTTTTACTTCATGCTGCTTTCGGGAAGATAAATGCTGGTCAGAGCAGGCACTTCGCATAACAGCCAGCCGTTGTCTTTCCGTAAGTGAGAACCTGTCGCCGACTAATTTCAGAGCACTTTTTTCAGCGTAGCCCTTCGTCAATAGAAGCGAAAAATCGGCGAGGGCAGAACGCAAATCAGCGATTTTGTCCTCGGCAAACAACTTTGCATCGGCTGGATGCGGCCCTCTATGTATCCGCTTGTCCGGCATAATTTAACCTCATGTTTACGATACATGCTTCTTCGCAAATGTCAAAAACAAATTGACATAGCCGGTTGGCTTCTCTACTATTGAGAAAACTAAAAACTTAAAATGCAACGTGTAAAATTAAGGAATTCCACAGTTTTGACTTTTTACCTTTAACTTTTTAGCTTCTTATGGCCAGTCATAATTTAGCATATGTTAAGATAGACGATTTGGAAATTATCGGCTATTCGGTCGCAGGCGAAGAGACCGTCGTGGCGATCCCACAGCTGGATGTTTGCTTCGATGTCGGCAAGGCCCCTGACCAGATTATTCCCATAAATCATGTCCTGCTCACACACGGCCACATGGACCATGCTGCCGGTATCGCATATTATCTGTCGCAGCGGAACTTTTGCGGCCAATCGGCAGGTACAATACTGGCTCCCAAAAATCTGCTGGGGCCAATAAGAGAAATAATCGATGCATGGTCCCGCCTGGACGGCAATCAAATACCGGCTAATCTGGTCGGAGTAAAACCCGGCGACGAATATCAGATAAAACCAAATCTCTTTGCCAGAGTGTTTCCCACAAAACACACAAAAGGTTCTGTCGGCTACAGCGTTATTGAAAAGCGGAAAAAGCTAAAAAAAGAATACCTTGGCCTTAAAGCAGCGCAAATCGTTGAGCTAAAAAAACAGAAAGTTGAAATCGACAATCCGCTGGAGATTCCGATTGTTACCTATTTCGGTGATACGCAATACGCTGATTTTTCACAATTAGAATACATCGTTAACAGCAAAATTTTAATAGCCGAATGCACCTTCTATGAGGTTGAGCACGCCGCAAGGGCCGAAGCCGGCAAACATATGCACATAGATGAATTCGCAAGATTATTAAATAATCTGAATAACGAGCACATTATTATCACGCACACAACTCAGCGAACGCCGATGCAGGAAATTCGCAAGATATTAAAAGAGTCTCTGCCGAAGGACAAGCACGATAAAGTTGTCCTCTTTATGGACAAGCGCTTCCGCCGGTGATAGTTAGCCACAAAGGATTTTAGCCACAAAGACATGAAGTCATAAAGAAGTTAAATAGTGGATAGATTGCTTCGCTTTGCTCGCAATGACTGACTGCTTTATATTAGTGTCCTGGTACCTTTGTGGCAAGAAAGCGAGCAATATCTTAATCGCACTCTGGCTTGGTACATTCCAACCAGTGAATCGCAAATAAAGCAAAGTCACCAAAGCTAACTTCACAATCCTCATCAAAATCAAAAGCGGGATACGGATGACATTCATCGCCGCACTGCCGGCCGTCAACAAACACCGCTGTAACTGTCTCATTTGCGTCCATAATTATTGTCGTATTGGCCGAATACGGGTCGTTCACATCTCCTTCCCAGTGGTCAAAAACGTAAACATCCGGACAATACACAAACCGCTGTGCGCTGATATTTGCCGCTACACCCTGCGCATACTCGTGGTCCCCAACTGGTGGAGTTACTGTATCGACCTCAGGCGGTTCTGTCTGCATTGTCAAAACAAATGGTTCCAGTTGATTATATTTGACTGTGGCGTAATCGTACCATGTGTCGAAACCGTAGCTTGTGCCTGTCACGTAGATATTGCCGGAGCCATCTACTACCATGGCAGATGCCCAATCATTGCCGTCTCCCGTCCCATTGTACATGCGAGCCCTCTGTATACTGCCAGCCGAATCGTATTTGACTGTGATGTAATCACTATCGCTGACGGAAATGTAGCTTGTGCCTGTCACATAGATATTACCGGAGCCATCCAATGCTATGGCAGATGCCTCATCCGTATCATTCGTCGGCCCATCGTATCGAGCAACCCAAATCTGGATGCCGGCTGAATCGTATTTGATTGTGGTGTAATCCTCGAATGTACCAGACCCAACGCTTTCGCCTGTTACATAGACATTGCCTGAACCATCTACCGTTATATCAGACGGCCCATCATAGTCATTTCCCGGCCCATTGTAAGAGGCAACCCATTTCTGATTGCCGTTTGTATCATATTTGATTGTGGTGTAATCGTAACCTGTGTCGGTACCGACGCTTCGGCCTGTCACGTAAATATTGCCGGAGCCATCTACCGCGATGGCGGATGCCTGATCCTTGTCATTTGCCGGCCCATCATACCTTGCAACCCAAAGCTGGATGCCGGCTGAATCGTATTTGATTGTGATGTAATCCCAAGATGTGCCGGAACCAGCGCTGTAGCCGGTTATGTAGATATTGCCGGAGCCATCTAACGCCATGTCGTAGGCGTAATCATTGCCGGTTCCTATCGGCCCATTATACCTGCGCACCCACTGTTCCACACCGGTCGAATTGTATTTGATTGTGGCACAATCGGAACCTGTGCCGAGACCAAGGCTTTGGCCTGTCACGTAAACATTGCCGGAGCCATCTACTGCTACGGCGATTGCACCATCACGGTTATGCAGCGGTCCATCGTAACGGGCAACCCATTTCTGACTGCCGTTCGTATCGTATTTGATTGTGGCGTAATCATCGGATGTGTCGGTACCGCCGCTTCTGCCTGTCACATAAACATTGCCGGAACCATCTACTGCTATGGCGCTTGCCACATCAACGCTATCTTCCGGCCCGTTGTACCTGGCAACCCAAAGCTGGTTGCTATCCGAATCGTATTTGATTGTGGCGTAATCCATGTATGTGCTAACATCAAAATAGCTTCCACCTGTCACATAGATATTGCCGGAGCCATCTACTGCTACGGCGGTTGCCCCATCATAGTCATTTGCCGGCCCATTGTATCGGGCATTCCATTCTTCAATAAGCCCCTCTGCCTGGGCCGAGCCGGTAGCAAAAACCAACAACCCCAATGTTATAAGATAAACACGTGTTCTCTTTATCAACTGCATCACCTATCCTCCACTAAATTTTCTTAACTAAAGAATTTTAACATAAAAACCCGACAAAATCAAGGAAATTCTATTTGTTTACCTCCAAGATTTGCAGTTTTTGCCACTAATACACAAATAAATGAAGATTAGCCACAAAGAGGCACAAAAAAGCCAAAAACGACACGGATTAACGCAGTTTTGCACGGTTATAGGGCCAAGATTAACAAACAGTGTAAAATCCACGTCTAATTTTTTATATTGGCGGCCTTGAATCCGTCAGGCAAAGCTCGACAAGCTCATTGATGACCGCTGTGCCAGCGCACATTACCGTGTCGGCACCGCCCCAGTAAAGTTTCAAGGTGCCATCATCCTCCACCACCGCGCCGCAGGTAAATACTACATTGTGCACGTAGCCAACGAGCTCCCATGGGTCTTCGGGCTGTAAAATCCACCGGTCAGATACACCAAGAACCACAGCAGGGTCATCGAGCTTGTGCAGAGCAACTCCCAGCCGATATACGTGGCCGTCCATCGTCGGGAAAACGCCGTGATAGATATTCAACCAGCCCTTATCAGTTTTGATTGGCGGAGCACCGGGGCCGATTTTACTTTCGTCCCAGTGATATTTCACCGGCTTAATTATTAGTTTTGAATCGCCCCAGTAGCGCAAATCCGGTGAGTAGCTTACCCAGATTGACCAGGGACTAATCTCGCAGTGGGGCCTGTCTAACCGAACATATTGGCCGTTGATTTTCTCGGGGAAAAGTACTGTATTTCGATAATCGGATTCGGTAATAAATGCGACTCTTTCGACCGATTCAAAATCGAGCGTCTTAGCCAAGCCGATGCGGACACCGTGTGCCGAGTATGCACTATATGTTATGTAGTATGCCCCTTCTATGTTGGTAATGCGCGGGTCTTCGACGCTGTATTCTTCATATTCGCAAAAAGGCGGCTCTTTGCTTGGCACCATAAACGGCTCAGGCCGAGACTTGAAGTTAAAGCCATCTTCGCTTTCAGCTATCCCGATTATACTCCTGCCGGTATCGAGATGCGAGCGAAACAGCATTATGTATCGGCCGTTGAATTTCGTAACGCCGGCATTATGAACCGTCTGAACCGGATAAGGAATATCATCTTTTGTCAGTATCGGATTACCTTCGTATCGCTTAACAAATGTTTTTTTCATCGAAAGCATCTCTACATAATTTACTTTTTGTTCTTTTGTTCTTCCCTGCGGAAGATTTCCTCGTACACTTTTTCGTAGCCGCGGACCATACAATCGATAGTGAAGTTTTTCTCAACATGCCAGCGGCACTTCTTTCGGTCTATTTTATCGATTTTGCCGACGGCTTTTACTGCTTCTTCGACATTATTGACCAAGTAGCCCGTCTGTTTATCTGCGATAACCTCACGGCACGAGCCCAAATCCATCGCTATAACAGGTACGCCCGCAGCCATAGATTCTGCCATCACCAGGCCGAATCGTTCGGGTATCAGATTAAGATGAATCACCGTGTATGCCTCTTTAAGCAGCGCATCACGCTGAACAGGATTTACCGGGCCTATGTACTGAATCGAGGAGTCGTTAAGGTGAGGTTTGACAAGATTATCGAAGTAACTCTGGTCCTGGATTATGCCCGCTATGAGCAAGTCCATGCCACAGTTTTTTGCAACTTCAATGGCCAGATGTGTTCCTTTATCGTTATGTATTCGTCCGTAGTGGACGAGCTTGTCGCCCGGTGTTTCTCGAAACGTAAGGTTGGAAAGGTCGATGCCGTTATAAACAGTAGCCAGATAGGGCAAATCTTTATTTCTGTCGGAGTCGCTTATGGAAACGTAGTAAGTGTCTTTATGGTCGTGGTAAACCCGCAGTATATCCGGGTCGGAAAAGCCGTGGATGGTTGTCAGCATCGGTGTTTTGATAAACGGCAGATAGGTTAAAGGCAGATAATCGAAATTGTTATGAATAAGGTCAAATTCATCGGCTCTTTCCATAACCTTGGAAATATGCAGACACTCGGAGACCTTTGGGATTTGAGTTTTATCTTCTTCGTAACCTCTATCTATCCAGCCGACAAGTTTTGCTTTTGTTATAGATTCTTTTGTGGCAAAGAGCGTTACATCTTTCCACCCGCGTGCTACCAGTCCTTCTGTAATATTGCTGGCCACGGTCTCCCATGCGCCGTATGCCCGTGGAGGCGTCCGCCATGCTACCGGCGACAGAACCGCTATTCGTTTGTTCCTGATATCCATCCTGATTAGCGTAAAACGCAAAACCATAACGTAAAACTCAAAAGTTTTGAATTTTGAGTTGTAGTTTTTCGCTTTTAACTTTAAGTTTTCAGCTTCCTTCTCACCTCTTCTTTTATTCTCTGAATATGCCCTCTGCCTAAACCTTTTACTTCACAGCCGAGCTCGAAGTATCGGCGGATTTTCTCGTCGCTCAATATCCCGAAGCAGTCGATTACTGCCAAAGGAGCTCCTGCCCATTCGACTATTTTATCCGGGTCAAGCGGCAAGTATGGTTCGTGCGGGACAGCCAGTATTATTGCTTTAGCGCCTGGCAGTGCAGCAGCAATATCGTGCTGGACGCGAGTATTGACCAGCTCGCTTTGGTTACGGAAAAATCTTGCAAGGGAATGTCCGGGTGACGGGTAGGTATCCTGTTTTTCCAGCTCGTACCAATGTTCGACGTACGGGTCATGCATGTGCATTTCAGCCCCCATCTCGGTCAGCTTTCGAACGATTATCTCAGAGCCGCTGTAACGGGTGTCGCCGACATCCTGGCGATAGCTGGCGCCGCACAAAAGTATCTTTGCACCGGCTATTTGACGACCCATGTTGCGAAGAGCATCTCTTGTCAGTTCCGCTGCATGAAGCCCGCGTGTGTCGTTGATGTCGATTGCTGTTGGTGTTATCTTGAATATATCGTCATCGAAGCCAAGAATGTGCTTGTATGCCCAGTATCCAAGCCCTCCGTCTTTGGGCAGGCAGTATCCGCCAATACCCGGGCCGGGAAATATCATATTATTGTGAGTGGGACGCATCTTTATCGCCTTGATTACTTTTATAAGGTCCACGCCGTTTCGCTCTGCGAACAAGCTCCACTCATTAAGATACGCCAGAATGGTTGCCCGGTAAGAATTCTCTACGATTTTGGTCGTCTCTGATTCGATTGGCCGGTCCATAACGGTCAGTGGATATTGTTCGGTGTTAAGCACTTCCCGCAGAAATTTTTCGACGCGTTCTCTGGCCTCTTTGTTACAGCCGGAGCAGACCCGCCAGAAATCCCGTATTGATGAAACATATTGTCTGCCGGGCATAACCCGCTCGAAGCTGTGTGCAAGCAGCGGTTCTGTCTTTATACCGCGTGCTGCAAAGGCCTTTTTCATAATCGGCCAAGCTACAAATTCCGTTGTCCCAGGCGCTACGGTCGTCTCTATAAGTGTCAGGCAGCTCGGCGGAACCCTTTCACCGATTGTTTTTATAGTCGCTTCCAGAGCAGCCATTTCCGCTTTGCCGGTCCGCATATTGCCGAGGTCGTTCTTTGTGTAATCACACTGCACATCCACGACCACACAATCGGCAAGCTTAAGGCAGTCGCTGTCGTAGGTGGCTACCAGCGTTTTCTTACCAAGCACACATCGCGCAATCATCGGCTCGACCTCGGGGTCTTCGGCCTTCACCGGTGACTGGCCCCGGTTAAGAAGTGGAATCTTCCAGTAGCTTCTGGTGCTGGGCCGTTGACAGCCAATCACAAACTTGCTGGGTTTGCCGGTTTTCTTATCGACGGTATCGGCGATGATAGCCGCCATAACCGCACCGACAAAACCAACTCCCATTACTACAACAATTTCTTTACCTTCGCCACGCGCCGCTTCTACCAGCGACTCAATTCGCTTGAGCTCCGCAGCGTACTCATTATCCTGTGGGACAGCAAACTTTTCACCTTGCGGACTTACTGAATAATCAGCCATTCTCAGTTCCTCTTAAAACATTTTAGTTTTCATCCAGTTTCGTATTGAATATATCGGGCTATATACTTTTTGCACGATATGTATTACATACGACAAAACACAGCCGAAAGTTTACCAACAAACTCTCGTATATCAAGTATTTTCCTTTTCAGCTCCCGTTTAGACATTCTCCAATTTCCCGCGTCTCTAAGGGATATTCACACATACTTTTGATTGCCTTCGCGGCAAATCTTTTGTATAATCCGGGTTTGAGATAAGATTTTTTTGAGGTTAAAGATGGCGAAGAAAGAAAAAGTAGTATTGGCGTATAGCGGCGGACTGGATACGAGCGTAATCCTGCCGTGGCTTAAAGAAACATACGGCTACGAGGTGATAGCGTTTGCAGCAGACATCGGCCAGGGCGATGAGCTGACCGGCATCAGGCAAAAGGCATTAGCAAGCGGAGCGGTCAAGTGCATCGTGAAAGACCTGCGGAAAGAGTTTGTCGAAGAATACCTCTGGCCACTGCTCAAATCCGGCGCAGTTTACGAAAAGCAGTACCTGCTCGGAACAAGTATTGCCCGGCCATTAATTGCAAAACATCAGGTCGAAGTCGCTCACGCAGAAGGTGCTACGATGGTCGCTCACGGCGCAACCGGCAAGGGCAATGACCAGGTGCGATTCGAATTGACATATATGGCACTTGACCCGATGCTGAAAATCGTGGCACCGTGGAAAGACCCGAAGTTTACATTAACTTCGCGTGAAGCGGCTATCGATTACGCCAAAAAACATAAGATACCGATTGAGCAAAGCAAGAAGAAAATCTACAGCCGAGACCGAAACCTCTGGCACATCAGCCATGAAGGGGCCGACCTCGAAGACCCTGCCAATGAGCCGAAAGACGAATTGTTTGTTATATCTCGGCCGGTATCGAAAACACCTGATAAGCCGGCTTACGTTACAATCGGTTTCCACGAAGGCATGCCGCTCAAGCTCGACGGTAAATTGACAAGCGGCGCGAAACTAATCGAGGCATTGAACCGGCTCGGCGGCAAACACGGTGTCGGCCAGGCGGATATAGTCGAAAATCGGCTGGTCGGTATAAAATCACGGGGCGTTTATGAAACGCCGGGCGGAACGATTCTTACTGCTGCTCATAATGCCTTAGAGAGCGTAACACTCGACAGAGAAACTATGCACTATAAACAGCAGGTTGCTTTGAAATACGCTGAGCTTGTTTATTACGGCCTGTGGTTTTACCAATTGCGCGAGGCGCTCGATGCATTTATCGATATTACCCAGCGAAATGTCAGCGGCGAAGTCAAGATGAAGCTGTTCAAAGGCCGATGCACACCTGCTGGCATAAAAAGCCCGAATAGTCTCTACCGAACTGACCTGGCCAGCTTTAAGATGGGTGCTGAATATGACCCGACCGATGCAACCGGCTTTATTCGGCTATTTGGACTGCCCTTAAAGGTCGCCGCGGCACTTCAGAAGAAAACGAAAAAGTAAGGTGGGAATATGAAGAATGCGGTGAATTACTTGGTATTTTCACATCTGCGGCGAACAAGTAAACTCTAAAGATGGAGCTGTATATTGATTTTTATGACTTTAGGCACTTTTAACGATTTACGATGGTTCGACTTTGCTCACCACAGGTTTACGATTTACGATTCTCCTGTCTCCTGTCTTCTGTCTTCTGTCTCCTCTGCAGTTGTACCGGATTGGTATTGGTTTTTACTTATTTTTGCGTTTGGCTGTTGTATCGGCAGCTTTTTGAACGTTGTGATTTACCGCTTACCTCTCGATAAATCCTTAGTAACTCCGGGGTCTGCCTGTCCTGCTTGCGGCAAACACATTCATTTTTACGACAATATACCATTAGTCTCGTGGCTGGCTTTAGGTAGAAAGTGCCGGTATTGTAAAGCTCCGATTTCAGTGCGTTATTTTATTATCGAGCTATTGACCGGCTTAGTTTTTCTCGGACTTTTTATCCTGTACTTTCGCACCGAATTGCGGGAGGGCCTGCGGCCTTTTTTAAGCGGCGGATGGCTTATCTATCTCATGTCCATAGCCATGTTAGCTGCCTTCATTGCTGCCTCGGCAATTGACCTGGAGCTATGGGTCATTCCGCTATCAATCTGCTGGTTTGTTACCGCAGTCGGATTGATTGGTTCTGCGGTGGGAGCTTATGTAATCGACAATGACCTGATTCGCGCATATTCGCTTTTACCCAGTGCAACAGCGAAGACCGGCTCACTGGCAGTTGGCGCAGCGATAGGACTAATTATATCCATGGTGCTTCTTGCAACCGGTTTAATCAAAAGGAGTTACACAACAGAAGACAGAAAACAGAAAACAGAAGACAGCGAACAAAAGCCTGCCCTGCCTGTCCCGAGCAAAGCCAAGGGGAGCGAAGTCGAAGGGACGGAAGACCCGGCTTCGTCTGCGACTAAGCCGCGGCAGGCAGAGGAAATAGAAGATAGAAGTGAACAAACGTTTAATCACCGTTTGGAGGCCTGCAAGGAGATTATCTTTTTACTGCCGATTATCGTCTGCTCCGTGGTTACCTTGCGGCTCATCAGTGAACATACATGGTGGGTGAATTTTTCACAACATCCTGCCATTGCAGGACTTCTGGGCAGCATATGGGGCTATTTCGTCGGCTGCGGAATCGTCTGGGCAATCCGTATCCTCGGCACCTTTGCATTCGGAAAAGAGGCGATGGGCCTGGGTGATGTGCATTTGATGGGGGCTGCTGGAGCGGTGATAGGTCCATGTCTGGTGGTTGTGGCATTTTTCATCGCACCATTTTTCGGGCTGGCCTGGGCGGGCTTTCAGATGTTTTTTAAAAAAATTCGACAAATTCCCTACGGCCCGTTCTTGTCTTTGGGCGTATTTAGTGTTATGATTCTACATGACTGGGTTCGAGATTATATGAAATTCCTCCTTGAACCTCTGTTCGGCAACTGGTGATGCAAAAATCGTTAAAGGGAATTATAAATCGTAAATTAAAAATTAAGGAGAGACTAAAATGCAAATCACCAGCAAAAAAACAATCGCTCTTATAATCTGTCTTGCATTAACTACACTTTTTTCCGGCTGCACAAATTGGAAGAAAAAATACGAAGCCCTCAATGTTGAGCATCAAAATACCTTAGGTCTGCTCGAACGCGAAAGAGCAGAAAAGGGCCAGCTCGGCGAGCAGCTTACACAAAATCAGCAAACAATCGAAGAACTACAAAGACAAATTGAACAGCGCAGCAAAACACCAGCAGAAGCAACAGGGTTCGGAAAGGGCTATGACGTTTCATTCGACGCATCGGCAGGGACAATTACGGTAACGCTCTCGGATGAAATATTGTTCGATTCCGGAAAAGCCAGCCTCAAAAAAGCAACCAGTGCCGAACTCGACCATATACAAACGGTACTGAAGAGCAAATACGCCGGCAAACAAATAGATGTTGTCGGGCATACCGATACGGACCCCATCAAAAAATCGAAATGGAAAGACAACTGGGAACTTTCCGCTCAGCGCGCACTCACGGTAACCAGGTATCTTATCAAACGTGGGATTGCTGAAGAAAATATTCGAGCGGCAGGTTGCGGAGAGGCCCGGCCCGTCGCCTCCAACGCAACGACCAGCGGAAAGACAAAAAACCGCAGGGTTGAAATCGTCGTGTATATGAAGTAGATGAATGTATGAGCAAATGCGTGGATGAGTAGATGAGTGGATGGGTTAATGGGTTGATGGTTTCCGCCTTCGCCAAGGCTACGGCGGACAAGCGTTGTTCGTAGTTCATAGAAAGATTAAGCCCCGAAGGCGCAAATTCGTGCCCCTTCGCTTCCGCCTTCGCTGAAGTATCTGTGGCACAAGCTACGGCGGACAAGCGTGACTCGTGACCCGAGCAAATTCGAAATGCTAATCCCCGTTACCCACCTATGCGGGTACAAGTTTCACGAGGACAGGTCACGAAATCCTAAACAAATCCCTTTGCGAGGTGCCCGCAGGGTAAACTGCCGGAGGCCGCAATGGTTACGTCGCTTGTCTCCCGTCGCTTCCGCCTTCGTTAAAACTACGGCGGACAAGCGTGGCTCGAAACGAAACTACGGAGTAATTATAAAGTGTCCGAACCGCAGGCAGGACAAGCAAACCCTCGGCGTAATGGCCCCAGCCGCGAGCGGCAGGGCTAACCGAAAAAGAAAACCCTCAGGCAGGCCTGGGGGCTAAACAATCTGCCAATAAGGTCTATTCTACAAAAACATTAGTTGTTATTGTGCCGCCTTTTTTGATGCGAACAGTGATTGCTCCATCTTTGGGTGTGTAGAATACCCTTGAATTATCTTTGCTTTTGATAACCTGTCGTTTTTCGTACTGGCTCCGGCCGCAACTGCAAAGCAGAATATCCGTATCGAGGTCATCAAGAAAATCGGGGTCAGTCGTTTTAGCCGAGCCATGATGAGGAACCACAGCAACATCAGCTTTTAACTGTGGATACAGCCGAAAAAGCTCTCCCTGGGCAAACTTCTCAATATCAGAGCATAAAAGAATTTTCCTACCTGCAAACTCAATCAGACAAACCATCGATTTGTCATTGTCACTCAATTCATCTATCCGGGATATCTGGTTGGTCGGCCAGAGAAATTTTATATTAGCAGGGCTGTTTAAATTGAGGTTTTCATCCAAACGAAGTATCTTATGACCTTTTTCGAGCAGTTGTTCCTTGAGAAACTTGGCTGTGCCCCAAGTATCTGATTTACCGAAGAATGCGTCATTGGCATAAATGTTACTGACTGCACTGTGCTCGATAATCTCAGGTATGCCGTTGATATGGTCTATATCGTCATGGCTTATGATAACAGCGTCGATTTTGTTTATACCGCTGTAATCCAAAAATGGCGCGACGATTCTTCTGCCAATATCGCTTTTGTGCAGCGAGCCAACATCAAACAAGATATTTGCTTTGCCCGGAAGCTGTGCCAAAATCGCCTGGCCATGGCCGACGTCTAAACAGGTCAAAACCAAATTATCTCGATGTGTCCTTTGCCACTTAGTTACACCTAAGAAAACAATTATTGCCAAAATCATCAAGGCGGAGATTGTCTTTTTCAGCAAAGGACGTTGAATATAAATATAAAAAGCAAAGAAGATAAAGCAGTAATACAGAATAATAATTGCGAGCGGCACATGCCCAATTAGTATCTGCTGAAAATCCAGATGGGCGAAGAGTTTTACAACCCAGATTAGAAAATCTGCCAATGTCGTTACGAACACGCCTAATACTGATGCGATAGTCGGCAGCAGAAAAGATAAAACCATCTTCAAATACCCGATAGTCAAAATGCCGGCTATAAAAGGAAAAACAATCACCGTCCAGATGCTCGTAAGCGGGTTAATCGTATAAAAATGATACAGCAATATACCGGCACCACCCAGCCAGGCAGTAATGCCAGTAGACCATAATCGCAATAAATACGGCCCTGGCCTTGAAACTATTCGAAAAAATGATTTCGTTTTCGGAGCTTTTTTATACCAAGACAAACCTGTTATTTTTTCGTATAGGAAAAAATGAGTTCGATAACAAAAAAGCACAAGTCCAAGCACCGATGCGAATGAGAGCTGCCAGCCAGCCTCGAACAAATTTGTCGGTCTTATGAGTAACAATATTATTGCAGCTAATGACAACGTGTTGATGGAATTAGATTTCCGGCGGAAGAGAAATGACAGGCAGAAGACCCAGGTGATAATGGCGGCCCGCAGAGTAGGTGCTCTCGGTGGGACAATCAATAAAAAGATACCTATCGCAATTATGCAAACAACCGCCCTGCCGCGTTTTGCCAAACCCATCGTCTTGCACAGCCACCATATAGCCCCAACCAGAATGCCAAGATGCATTCCGGAAAGACTAATAAAATGTAATAGCCCCGTTTTGCGAAAGGCCTCGTAAGTTACACTATCGATATTTCGTCTATAGCCCAACAAAAGCGCCTGCAACAAGCCCTCGCCCTGATTTTCCGGAGATGGGCCACCCAGCAGCGCCTGTGTGGCTTTATCCTTGAACCTGCTTTTGAATTTTGTAAAGAAACCGGCAGGGCTATCTTCGAGTACTTTAATACTGTCTCGTGATTTGATTGATGCTGCGATAAAGACCTTTTTTCTCGCCAAGTATTTGGCGACATCGAATTGGCCGGGGTTTGTCGGCGGTTTGAATCTGTCCAGCCAGCAATACGCCTGAATAAAACCGCCAGCTTTTAAGTCCAGGATGGGTCCGGCAACCTGAACCCGAACCGTTCCGCTTACCTTCGACCAGCCGTCGACAGTTTTGAGCTCGCTAAGCTTAAGATAGAAACTGGTATCAGGGTCGGTGAATTTAAAACGTGCGAACTTCCAGTTTTCATTTCTGTTAATATACGGGTCGGTAACAATCAGGCCGCGAACGGTTGCTAATTTACGCTCGTTGCCAACAAAATTACGAACATCATTCGGTGCCGGCTTATAAAAACTGGTCAGCCGAACCGCACCAAGACAGGTAAAACAGATAAGAGCACAGACACTTAAGAGCACAGGGCTACTCGTCTCGGCGCTCGTCAAGGCGAAGGCCTTGCCGCAACTCTGGAAGGCGCGAACCGCAGCAGGATAAGAATCGAGCTTGCTTTTTTTGGTGATAATAAAAAGTACAATTGCTGATAATGCAGATGCTATCAGTAATATCAACCAGATAAATTGTGAAACGTGAAGCGTGAAGCGTGACGCGAGTGATGTGTTTTGGATTAAAATTCCGAGGATTAGTCCAATGGCTGCAAAGATAAGCGGGCTGGTGCTTATGGCTTGTTTATATGAATTGAAAAAACCGCCGGTGAGCTGTTTGTCAATCAGGGCTAATTTCCGCTTTATATCATCCATATCTATCAATTAATTATATGGGTTAATTAGATGTCATTTCAAACTATTTAGTTCAGTAAATCAGACTCATATATTATCAACTATTTTAGTTTGACAAAACTAAGGAAAATATGTAGTATATTTATATCAGTATATATAAACATGGAGAAGTAAATAGTGATGAAACAACAGTTTATGCTTGTCTTTGCATTATTTGCAATATTAATGTTTGTGGGAACAGAGGCTTGGTGTGAAGTTGTAATCAAACATTCTGGCGCGAACGATCCCGAAGAAGAGGGCTGGACTGTTGTTAGCTCAGGTGCGGATATTAATGTCGGGCCAGTTTTTAAAGATCCTTGTTCTGGATATGATGCGTGGTTCATAGATGACAATGAAACTATGAACGAGATTCTATTATATCGCAAAGAACTGACACCGGAACAGAAGATGTGGGCTGACTTACACGGCTGGAAACTAACAATTATCTTGAGAGTAGTTGATTTTCCAACGGAATTAGTCGAAAATAAATCAAATCACGAAAACTCAATATATGTGAATTTTCAAGCAGGTGACGGTGGTCAAAACGCAACATTATCTTTTGGTTCGGGTCCGGAAGATATCCCACGATGTACTATTGTGAGAATCGAAAAGAGCCATCTTGGTGCCGGTCCGATGGAGTATCTTCGCTTCGAAATGTCATATAGACCGGAAAGTTCTCAAGAAGGAAAACTAAATTTAGCTGTTAACGGAAAATCAAGGTTTTCTTTTTCGAATGCTCCCATTAATGGTGCAGGTCCAATCGCATTTCTCGAATGGGGGGCAAATGGACCAACAACTACTGGGCGGGGAAATTGGAACTTGGTGCAACTGGAGATATTCCCTGATCCCGAGCCTCCCAAGCCGGTGTATTTTGCTGACCCAAATTTAAAAGCTGTGGTGGAAAAAACATTAATTGTGACTAATCCTACAACCAGTCATATGCTCAATCTTAGAAAGCTTTATGCCCCCAATAAAGGTATTATTGACATTACTGGACTTGAATATGCTCAGAATTTGCAAATGTTATATTTACAGGATAACCAAATGAGTGATATCGCCGTATTGTCCTCTCTCAAAAAAATATTTCAATTAGCTATTTCAAACAACCATATAAGTGACCTTTCACCATTATGCCAAACATATCTCATGCATTTATCCGCTGAAAACAATCAAATTTTTGATATATCACCATTGTCACGGATGGAAAAAATGAGAATACTAAGATTATCTGGCAACAACATCAGCAATATATCTGTTCTATCAGGAATGAAAAATTTACAGGAATTGAATTTATCTGACAATCCCTTGAATGCAACAGCCTACCGCACCTATCTACCGTTGCTCAAAAAAAACAACCCTCACATAAAGCTGGATTACGATGATCCTAATTTGGTCACCAAGTAATTTATTTTTCAATGACATTGAGCTTAACTTTTTGTTATCCATTCTCTTCCGCCCATGTATTTCCGCAAGACTTCCGGCACGGTTACTGAGCCATCGGCGTTTTGGTAGAGTTCGAGAAGAGGTATTAATATTCTCGGGCTTGCGATGACAGTGTTATTTAAAGTATGACAGAACAGATTTTTCTTCGTGGCCGCGTCTTTATAACGAAGGTTCAGGCGGCGGGCCTGGAACTCGTACAATTTACTTGCGCTGTGAGTCTCACAATAATTTCCCCGCGAGGGCATCCAGGCTTCAATATCATATTTTTTGGCCTGGCCCCGGCCTAAATCGCCGGTACAAACAATTACCACCCGATACGGCAATCCCAATGCCTGCATAACGGCTTCGGAGTTGGCCAAAATCTCCTCGTGAAATTTATTACTCTCCTCAACACTATTCTCACAGATAACGACCTGCTCAATCTTGTCGAACTGATGAATTCTGTATAGGCCATACGTGTCTTTGCCGGCTGCGCCCGCTTCACGCCTAAAGCAAGTTGATAGTGCCGCGTATTTTAAGGGCAATTCTTCTGCCTTTAAGATTTCATCCATTCGATAGGCCGTCAACGGAACCTCGGCTGTTCCTGCCAGATTAAGATTATCCCTTTCCATTTGATACGTCTGGTCCTCGGAGCCGGGGAAAAAGCCGGTGCCTGTCATCGCCTCATCCTTCATAAGCACAGGCACCGAGAACGGCACATATCCTCTGCCGACCATAAAGTCCATCGCGAACCGCAAAACCGCCCAGTGAAGCAGCGCACCATCGCCTTTTAAGATATAGTTCCTCGTCCCAGCTAATTTCACGCCTCGCTCGATATCTATTATGCCCAGAGCTGTGCCTAACTGTACGTGGTCTTTGGGCTCGAAATCAAACTTTCGAATCTCGCCCACTTTTTTTATCTCAACGTTTTCCGTATCGTCTTTACCAACAGGCACACCATCATCGGGCGGCTGAGGAACCTGCAACATAAGCTTATTAAAATCGCGTTCAAGGAGTTTAAATCTTACTGAGAGGTCTCCCTCATTTTGTTTTAACTTTGTCAGCTCTGTTAGGGCAAATTGTTTTTTCTCTGGCGCAAGTTTTGCAATAGTTTTGCCTATCCGATTTTTTTCAGTAGCAATGTCCTGCAGATTTTTCTTATGGTCGAGAAGGTCGTCATAGACTTTAAGCAGTTTGTCTATATCCGCTGTGAAGTGCTTTGTTTTGCAGGCGTTTTTGAACTTTTCCGGGTTCTCTCTTATATGCTTAATATTAATCATAATTCAATTTTCTTCGAAACGCTTTACGATTACAACATTATTCTGTCCGCCGAAGCCGAAGGACTCGTTCATTGCGATATTGACCGGCGTCTTTCTTGGCTCATTGGGGACATAATCCAAATCAAGCTCAGGTTCGCGGTCAATTAGATTTATAGTCGGCGGTAATATATTTTCCCGTATGGCCAAGACACACGTAATCAATTCAGCAGCACCGGTTGCAGCGATTAAATGGCCGAACATACTTTTGACACTGCTGGCAGGAGTATTTTTGGCCTCTTCCTTGAAGACGGCCTTGATTGCTTTGGTCTCTATCGAGTCGTTCTCGGCTGTGCTTGTGCCGTGCGTATTTATATAATCGACATCTTTGTAACTAATGCCAGCATCGATAAGAGCAGCAGTCATCGCCTGGATAGCCCCCCTTGCTTCCTCGTGCATATCGGTAACCCGGAAGGCATCGGAAGTAGTGCCGAAGCCGATGACTTCGGCTAAAATCTTAACGCCTCTTTTCCTGGCTGAAGTTAAGGATTCGAGAATAAGTATCGCTGAACCTTCGCCGAGGATAAAGCCGTCCCTGCTGGCTGAAAAAAGCCTGGAGGCCGTTTCAGGGCTGTCATTTCTCGTAGACAGGGCCGTAAGACGGTTAAAGCCGGTAAGACCCAGCGGATGTATCATCGAATGCGCACCTCCGGCAATTATAATATCCGCTTCGCCTTTTCGGATAAGCATCATCGCCTCTCCGACGGCCTGTGTACTGGCTGCACATGCGGTAAGACAGCTTCTGGTCGGGCCTCTGGCGCCGGTGAGCATTGCGATATGAGCAGCGGGCATATTCGGCTCCTGCTCAAGCTCACGCATCGGGTCCATCCTGCCGAAGGCAACCTCCGCCCATTTGCCCCAGTCCATTTCATTTTTTTCAGCATTCCATCCCTGAACGATGGCATTGAAAAATACATCGTTATCAACAGAGCCCTCGCCAGCTCCCAGATAAATGCCTAATCTACTTCTGTCTATGCCATCGGTCGGCTGGCTGGTTTCAATGTCAATGCCTGCCTGCCCGCAGGCCTGAGCAGTTGCGCCAACGGCAAAACTAGAACTACGGTTGCCATGTTTGTGGAGCTGTGGATTTTTTGTATATTTTGTAAAGTCGTAATCCTTTACTTCAGCATCAAAGGTCGTAGGAAAAGTCGAGGCATCGAAAATGGTATTTTTAGCTACACCACTTTTACAGGCCAAAATATTATTCCAAAGCGTCTCGACATCATTGCCCGAAGGACAAACAATTCCCATACCGGTTATTACAACACGCTCAGCCATTTATCCTACCTTCCTGCTGCGCTAAATGCCCGCTGCGCCGGAGCGTCGGCGACTGCGAAGGCGGGTAAATTATACTAATATTTTTGAGATTTTCTATTCTTTTCAGCCATTGGCCGCTTAATACTTTTCTATAAGGAAGAGAAATTCCTTATTCGGCAATTCCGCATCACGCACCCATTCGGAAGTCCATCGCATATCAGCCATAACATTTTTCTTATAATCAATCTCCATTACCTCCCTGATTTTTCCACATTTGCGAATCGATTCATTCAACTCATCAGCGGTGGCTCTGCCGCCTGAGCTATATGACAGGATTATGTGCTGTGCGCGGGTGTTCTTCAAAAGACGTTCGATTGCCTCTACCGCGATAAACCTGCCCGTATCCTGATTTCGACGAAACTCTTCAAAAATCGAAGCAGCGACCTTATCTGACGTATCAACTCTTCTTTTCGCCCTGCCGAACAGTTTCGGCTTATCATTTAAACAAATTGTCGTCCAGATATGGTAATAGGCGGCATATCTTACGCGTGAAGGCGGCATCTTATCGTTGTTGGAACCATAAGGAGGGTCAAAATAAGCCAGGTCAACCTCTATGTTATCAAGGACATTGAAGATATCGCCCTGCAGAACCTGATGCTCGCTTCTCGAAATGACAAAGTTGGGGATTTTCAGGACCATTTCGTTGTAGGAACGTCCAGACCACTCGTTAAGATATGCGGCATAATGGCCTATCGTGCTATCAACAGAATCAAGGGCCATAATAAGACTTGTTAATGCTACTGACCGTTCTATTTCATCTAAAGTAAGCTTATCGATTTCTTCGCGGATAGCATCGAGCTTTCGCGTATTGTGCATTTGCCAGGGTTTCTTGAGATTGTCGGCCTGCTTAGCGCAGCCACCGTTGGGCGCACCTCCATAGTTCTCAGTAAACCAGCCATCTTTGCCGGGCAGGGAATTAAGGTGCTCGATGATGTCCCTGTAGTGTTCCTTTGGGTATTTATTGAGCAGATAGCAGGTTGCGAACACCTTTGACCAGACGGCGCTGTCATTTGCGATAATCTTATAACCGCAGCGCGCAAGTGCCTGAGCGACCCTCGTGGTTCCTGAAAAACCGTCGAGTATAGTCTTAGGATTAGCTTTTCGCGTAAGCTGAAGAATATAGGGCAAAAGCTTTAGCTTAGAACCAGCATACTTGATGCCTTCCGTTGGAGGGACATCAACTGTGATATCTTCAAACAAATTTATGGTTTCCATTCTTAATTCTCATATTACAGCACTAACCGGCCAATTTTCAACCCAAATTCCCCCTCGACAAACAACGAACCGTTGGCTTTCACCCGTTGACTTCCTTTACCCCCAAATGCGCTTCGCCGGAACCGCAAAAAATCTGTTTTTTTGCATTTTTCTTAACTATGTGCTGTAAGTTGATGTTTGTAAAGCACTTAAAACAAGTAATTTATTGCGAGTTTATCCAAAATAGCCTTAGATTTCTTGACTGGTAGTGCGATAGCTGATAAAATACCAATAGTTTGTGAATGTGAACACAAGTATCAAGTACTCGTAGTATTGCTTATGAGATACTGTAAAATTCCAGATGAAACCATCAGGCGACTGCCGATTTATCTGAGGGGGCTGCTGTTTCTCTCAGAGCAGGGCCAACAGAATGCATCCAGCCGGGATATGGGTGATTTCCTGGGCGTTAATCCCTGGCAGATAAGAAAGGATTTTTCCTACTTTGGCGAGTTTGGCACACCTGGAGTGGGCTATAAAATAGAAAAGCTCGCAAAGGAAATCAAAAAAATCCTAAAACTTGATGCCGTTCGGAAGACAGCTTTAGTTGGAGTAGGCAATCTGGGCTCGGCTGTTTTGGCATATCCGGGTTTTAGAATATATGGTTTCAATATCGCTGCGGCTTTTGACAATAATCCCAAGAAAATAGGCAGGAAAGCAGGTGATATTGTAATCGAAGACGCCGCGAAACTATCGTCTTTAAAAAAACGAAGAATCAACCTCGCTATTATAGCTGTACCACGGGAGACTGCACAGCAGATAGCCAATGCCCTGGTCAAGGTTGGCATAAAAGGTATCTTGAATTTTTCTCCCTGTTATATTACAGTACCTAAAAGGGTAAAGGTAATCACTATCGATATCGCAATGGACCTTGCTCGCTTGCCGTACTATATGCCGGCCGGTTGAAAAATGAAAAAGAAATCGTAGCCCGCCTGTTGGCAGGATGGCGTTGAGTATTTTCGGGATTTTTATTTTGGGACAATCAAATGAGTATAAAGAAGCTAAAAAAAGATTCCTTCGTACGCTTTATTGACGACCTTATACATACTGTGAAGGTAATAGGCGTGCAGGCCAAAGGAGACAAATTCGACTTCGGATTGCTGAGCTCAGCCGATGATTTAAGACTTGATTACGATGTTACACTGCTGCCGCCGAAAAAATATTTCCTCCCACCGATTGAAACGCTGCTTACCTATGAAGTTGAAGGTGAGTATAAATCGCAGTACGATGACGAACAGTTTGTGCTGGTCGGCGTTCATCCGTACGATATGATTGCTATAAACCAGATGGACAAGCTTTTCAGTCAGGACAATGTAGACACTCATTATATGACCAGGCGTAACAATGCGACCATAATTGCCTGCGATGTAGAAACGCCGTCAAAAAACGTATTTGCATCCTCAATGGGAACGGCTACGGTAAAGGAAGGCTATGATATTCTTTTGACCAATATTGGGGATGGTTATGTGGCTGAGGCTGCTACGGAAAAGGGCCAAACTCTCTTGGCAAAAGCAACACAGGCCATCGAGACAAGTGATAAAGATTTGAAAAAACGCCGGGAACTCTGGGACAGGAATGAAAAAGGGCTGAATAAACATCAGTTGAAATGCAAACCTTCTGATTTGCCAAAGCTCCTTGAAAAGGCTTATGACCATCCTGTGTGGGAGGAAAAGGCAAAGACCTGTTTTAGCTGCGGTTCCTGCAATCAAGTATGTCCGACCTGCTATTGTTTCAATGTTCAGGACGATGTTAATTGGGATCTGAAGACAGGCAAACGACAGAGATTCTGGGATGGTTGTTTGCTTGATGGTTTTACAAAGGTTGCCGGTGGTCATGAATTTAGAGGTAACAGGGCCGACCGTTTTCGCCATCGACTCTACAGGAAGGGTAAATATGTGCCGGCCAAAATCGGCGGCCAAATCGCTTGTGTCGGCTGCGGAAGATGTATAGACGCCTGTCTGCCTGACATTGCTAATCCGGTTGGCATATACAACAGACTCGTTGAAGATATCGGTGTTGATTAACAGTAAATTATGTTGGCAAATAACCATAAGGAGTTTCATAAATGAATCAGCGCTGCACTACAGAAAAAGACATTTACCTGCCGAGACCGGCCACAATAAACAAAACCAGAATAATGAACGGCACAGAATTATATATGCACATCTCAATGGACGACGAACCCTTGGAGTACAAACCCGGGCAATTTGTTGAGGTCTCCGTTGCCGGCATCGGTGAAGCACCAATTTCAATCTCTTCCTCACCAACACAAAAAGACGGATTTGAGCTTGTTGTGCGGAAAATCGGAAATGTAACGAACAAGATTCACAAGCTTACAACCGGTGACAATCTTGGAATTCGTGGCCCTTTCGGCAACGGCTGTTACCCTGTCGAAGAAACAAAGGGCAAAAATCTCGTTTTTATCTGCGGCGGTATCGGCCTGGTGCCTCAGCGATCCTTCATCAATTATGTGCTGGACAACCGTGATGATTACGGAAATCTTGTGGTGCTCCTTGGAACCAAGTGCAGTAATCAGCGATTTTTCCATACTGAATTATTCTCCTGGTATAAAAGAGATGATATTAACTTCATGGAGACCGTAGACGAAGCGAACGATTGCTGGAGAGGTAATGTTGGCGTAGTAACTACCTTGATCCCCAAAATAGAAGCAGACCTTTCAAATGCTTGCGTGTTCATTTGCGGCCCACCGGTTATGTACAAATTTGTACTGAGAGTTCTTACGGAAAACAAAATATCGAAAGAAAGAATTTTTGTTAATCTTGAAAGAAAAATGAAATGTGGAGTGGGCAAATGCGGACACTGTCAGATAAATGACAAATATGTCTGCATTGATGGTCCCGTATTTCGTTATTCTGATTTAGAGTTTGTACCGGAGGCAATATAAATATGAGTAAACCAAGAGTAGGAATTTTTGATTTTGCGTGCTGCGAAGGCTGTCAGCTTCAGATTGTAAATCTCGAAGAAGAAATCCTGGATTTGATCAGCGGCGTCGATATCGTTGAATGGCGTGAGGCGATGAGTGAACAAAGCCATGAATACGATATTGCCATCGTGGAAGGCTCTATTACCAGGTCTGAGGACGAAGAGCGGCTGTGGATTATTAGAAGCAGAGCCAAAATTCTCATTGCACTTGGGGCATGTGCGACGATCGGTGGTATAAACAAGCTGAAAAACAGTTTTACATCCCAGGATGTGAGAGAGTGCGTCTATGGAAAAGACGCTGACATGCCGCATTTGTTTACTGATACCGTCAAAGCGATAGACGAAGTTGTCAATGTTGATTACAAAATTCACGGCTGTCCCGTGGATCGCAATGAATTAACCTTTGTAATCCGCTCTCTGCTGATAGGTAAAAAGCCTGAAATCCCGGAATATCCAGTATGTGTTGAGTGCAAAGCAAAGGGAAATCAATGCTTGTGGGAATATGGCCAGATATGCCTTGGCCCAATTACAAGAGCCGGCTGTGGTGCCAGGTGCCCCTCGTCGGGCTTCAGATGTTTTGGGTGTCGAGGATATGTCGATGAAGCTAATATAGATGCGGCCAAGGATGTGATTGAGAAATACGGTTTGAGCGTTGAAGACCTTAAAAGCAAAATGATTCTTTTTGGAAATAATAAGCAGGTGTCTATAGATGAGTAAAAATATAAATATCAATGTAAAACACGTTACCCGCATTGAAGGACACGGCAATATAGTTGTTAATGCTACTGATGGTAAAATTGAAGAAGTAAAGTGGCAGGTGCCCGAAGCTCCGAGGTTTTTTGAAGCAATGGTTCGAGGACGCAGCTATGAAGATATCCAGATTATAGTCAGCAGGATATGCGGTATCTGCTCTATAACTCACTCACTGGCTTCGACTAAGGCGGTTGAGACGGCGTTGGGTATTGAAATCTCGAAACAAACAGATATTATTCGGATATTGATGCACTATTCCGAGCAGTTGCAGAGCCACATCTTGCATGTAGGTTATTTAGCTGCCCCGGATTTCTTCGGCGTCCCATCAGTTGTGCCGCTGATTGCTACCGCTGGTGACGTGGTCAAGACGATTATCAGTCTGCACAGACTCGCCAACGAATGGTCAGACCTTATCGGCGGCAGAACTACCCACCCGATAACAATAAAACCTGGCGGCTTCACCGTAATACCAACAGAAAAGCAATTCCGCCAATTACAGGAAAAACTGAAAAATAGCGTGGCTGCTCTTAAGGCTGTAGCTGACGTTCTGCTTTCGGTTGCTGAGAATATACCTGCGTTTGAGCGTGAGACTGAGTATATTTCACTCAAGCAGGACAATCCACCAACGTATACATTCTATCACGGCCGGATAGCTTCGACTGATTATGACGGCACGGTAGATATAAACAGCTGGCACGATGTAACTAACGAATATGTTTCCGAACAATCAACTGCCAAATGGGCAAAATGGCATCGTGAATCTTACGCTGTTGGTGCACTTGCCAGGTTTAATAATAATGCCGAGTTATTGTCTCCGATTGCCAAAGACGTAGCGAAGATGTTTGCTATGGAAAAAGGTTGCTGCAATCCCTACATGAATAATATCGCCCAGCTCGTAGAATGTGCCCATGTAGTCGAAACCAGCATCGGGATGATTGATGAGCTTTTGACAAAGGGTTTGAAAAATGAGAAAGCCGTCAGCAGTCCTAAAGCCGGCAAAGGCGTAGGCTGTGTCGAGGCGCCACGAGGTATACTTTTCCACGAATACGAGTTCGACAAAAAGGGTAACTGTGTTGCAGCAGACATCTGCATCCCAACCAACGAAAACCACGGCAATATTCAGAAAGACTTCGAAAAGCTGGTGCCGGAAACAATCGACCAGGGCGAAGATGCTGTCCAGCACAAAATGGAGATGCTTGTTCGAGCTTATGACCCGTGCATTTCCTGCTCAGCACATATGTTAGATGTGCGATTTGTCAAGTGAATCACAATTTGCCCAAAGATGTGATTGTTTTAGGACTTGGAAACCCGCTAATGTCGGATGAGGGCGTTGGTGTAGCTGTCATTGAGCGGTTTTCGGCTCATTCCGACAAGTTCCCTAACGTTGATTTCATAGATGCAGGTACAGGGGGCATGTCTATTCTGCATCTCCTCGAACATAGACGCAAAGCCATTATTATTGATTGCGCAAATATGGGCGTTGAGGCGGGTCATATTAAGAGGTTCACTCCCGATGAGGTTCTAAGTGTAAAAAAGCTTGCCCACCACTCTCTCCATGAGCAGGATTTACTGCAAATCATCGGTTTGATACGAAGGTTAGGCCGTTGTCCACAAGAAATCGTAATATTCGGCATCCAGCCGGAAAGCACCTTTTTTGGCCAAAAGCTAAGCCAAAAACTTGTGGACAGAATGGATGACTATATAACCCTCATTTGTGAGGAGCTTGACAGTTAGCTTGCCCTCGCAGAGGGCACCACTACACGAGTTTCATGACCTGTCCTCTGACAAAAAAGTATTAGAAATTTCCAAAGAAAAAGAACATTTAAAATCAGCGTATAAGTTTGAACATCATTACGGCCTTTTTCAACACACCGGCCGCTTAAATTTATGATGCCTGCCGGGGTATAGCATTAGAGCACCTGCCATTGTATAATTAACCGTTTTAGAGCCGGTGAAAACAGATGGATGAAATAGACTTACTTTTGAATGCCTATTATGAAACCCTGTATGAACGCCTGGGGGCCGGCAAGGTCATTCTGGCAGAGAAAATAGAGCAACTGCTGACGGAGGAGATTGCAAAACGTGGTTTCGAGAACCTCGATAAAGAGAAATACAGTGCATACCGGGATGCGTGCCTGGCCTTTATAGATGAACGGATTGAAAGCTACAACCCGTTTGGGATTCAATATACTTTTGACCGTGCCGCAAGGCAAAGGAGCTTTGAGCTGGAATTGCAGCTTAACTGGTATGACAGCACGGAGGAATTTGAGCAGCTATTGGAAGCTG
>CAZOQJ010000015.1:0-27934 GCA_964581905.1 uncultured Pirellulales bacterium | reverse complement strand
GGCACTCGCCCCTCGGCCTTCCTGTCCTGCCGGGCATAGCCAAAGTAAGGAATAACCGCAGTGATACGCCTGGCACTGGCACGTCTCAAACAGTCCAGATAAATTAACAGCTCCATCAGATGCTCATCTACGGGGTTACACGTTGACTGCACAACAAAACAATCTCTGCCGCGAACATCATCCTCTACCCGGATGGTCTTCTCGCCATCCGGAAATCTTTCGATTTTCGCACCACCGAGAGGAATTTCCAAATACTTACAAACCGCAGCAGTCAACGCAGGATTACTGCTGCCGGAAAAAATCTTTATGCCTTCATCTATAAACATCTGCTTTAGTCCTTCTCGTCGAGCTGCGCTTTCGACGCAGCTGGCTGCCCAAGTTTATTAACGCTTTCCTGAGAAACCACTGTCCCCGCATCTATACGCGAGCCGTCTTTCAACTCAAGCGGAGCTACCAGTATCGCACCTGAGCCGATGTAACAATCATTCCCTACAGTCGTCCGGTTTATCTTTTCGCCGTTGTAATTTGCCGTTATCGAGCCGGCGCCTATATTGACATTGCATCCCACGGTAGCATCGCCAATATAACTATGGTGCCGGGCCCGAACGCCTTCAGCCAATGTAGAATTTTTAATCTCCGTAAAAACACCTAACACAACGTCATTTGCCAAAACCGTACCGCTCCCCAAATAAGCAAACGGCCCAACTCGACAGCCCTGGCCGATTTTAACCTCGCCATGAATATACGTGAACGGCTCAATTACCGTGTCCTGTCCTATTTGGGCCCTTGCATCAATCCAGGTATTATCGGGGTCAACTATCGTCACGCCGTTTTCCATCAATTTCCGCTGAACCCGGCTCTGCATAATTTTGCTTGCTACACTAAGTTCGCGCCTGCTGTTAACGCCCATCGCCTCTTCGGGCCGCACCGCCGTTATCGCAACAATCTTATGACCCGTCGCAAGAATAAGACTTAGTACATCCGTCAAATAATACTCCTGCTTGACGTTGTCCGGCTTAACCTTTTCCAATGCCTCAAAAAGAACCTTATTGTCGAACAGATAATAGCTCGGATTAACCTCTCTAATAGCCAACTGTTCCTTCGTGCAGTCACCATGCTCGACAATCCCCTGGATATTGCCGTACGTATCCCGGATTATCCGCCCATATCCGGTCGGGTCATCGAGAACAGCCGTCGCCAGCGTTGCCGCTGGCTGCTCAACACCGTGTTTTTCTATTAATGTTTTTAATGTTTCACCCCTAATCAAAGGCCCATCGCCACAAAGCACCAGCGTCTGGCCTTCAAAGCCCTGCAAATGTTCTTTACAGCATAATACCGCATGAGCCGTTCCAAGCTGCTCCTGCTGCCGGACCCAGACAATATCATCGAAACCGCCAAACCGCTCCTCAACCTGCTCAGCGGAAAAACCAACTACAACATATATCTTTGTAACCCCAATCTTCCGGCAGGCATCGAGCACGTATGCCAGCATCGGCCGACCGCATACTTCGTGCAGCACCTTCGCCATTTGTGTATTCATCCGGCTGCTGACCCCTGCTGCCAATATTATCGCTACTCTTTCAGCCATCAACTGCTCAATTTTTAACTTTTAATTTTAAATTTTAACCTTCAAAAGCTACCCGGCCAGGACTCGAACCTGGAATATGGGCACCAAAAGCCCATGTGTTACCATTACACCACCGGGTAATAAAAACTCAAAACGTAAAGTGAAAAACCAAAAATTATCGAACTCCAAAGCTTTACATTTTGGGTTTTAAGTTTTTCATTCTTCATCTGTCACGGACCCCTTAGGGGCGATTTGGCTCCGCCGGAGGCTTGAGTCAACCACGCCGTGATACTGCTGACCCCATAAACCGCATTGAGTTTATGGCCGTGAACCCTACGTGGCTCACGGCACGAGCTACCCCTTGCGACAGAGCAATTTCAACTTTTAATAAGCTATCCAACGCGCAATAGAAAGTCAACCCTTTTCCCGCAAAAAACTGGGCTTTATCATTAAAAACGCTTTTTTTTGCAAAAAAATTGTGATGGTCCAATAATAAAACCCCAAAAAAAAGTAAATTACTGCCAAAGCGTTCCGCTGGACAATAAATAATCAACGAGTAAAATAAACGTCCATACTGCGAAAAGGCCGTAAAATGACCAAAATGCAAATAATCGCCAAGGCCGTCCTCACCTTCATCGGGTTGAGTGCCATCGTCAACCTCTGCCAGAATCTCCGCACGCTGATTTCCACGACACAGGCTCAGGATACATCCATGTTTCGAATCATCTTATTTTTACCCGTATTCATAATTTCGCTTATACCGATTGCGTATTTCCTCATCTTTAAAAACGATTGGTTGGTTTATAAAATGGCCGGTTCCGGCGAAAATTTAAACCCCGAACGCGAAACACTCTGGCTGGTTGTTTCTCTGAAACTGGTCGCGATTCTCTATGGCCTGATGCTGCTCTTGGCCTCAATTCCAACGATATTAAATATAATAGTCCTCCCCCTGCATATACGCCCTCTGGTAAACGAGATATTCACATACAAAACCTTTCCTAAATCGCTTAATTTCACCCCCTCGCAGTGGTCATATATGATATACAATTTTCTACAAGCAATATTGGCAGCTTACCTGCTTTACGGCTGGCCACAGTTTATCCGCTTCCAATTGAACATCCAAAAAACTAAATCTCTACCCAACCAAAAACAATATATAGAAGGAATCGAAAAATGAATAAGATGCATACGCTCACCAAAATCATTCTCTCGTCGATAGGAATCTTCTTCTCCATTCGTCTGCTGTCTTCATTGCCCATAGCAGTTTCTTACTTTTATTCAAAACCCTCCTGGGAAACAGCAGGTGCACTGCTTTTTTCACTATTGCTTGTTGCCGGTTTGATTGGACTGCTTTTGTATTTTTTAGTTTACCAACATGACAAGCTAACTAAAAAAATCATCGGCTCAGAACAATTACCAGAGCCCGATTCACAAGTACAATGGCTGCCTGCCGCGCTGCGCCTTATCTGTATCGCCGGCGGAATCTACTTCATCAACACTGTAATCTGGCAAACAACGTACGTCATAAGCCAGCTTGCCGCCTTTAAATCCCACACTTACGCTAATTATAAGGTCTTTCATACATACACCCCCTTCAGCTTCGGAAATATACTGCCTTGGATAATTACACTGGCAATTGGAATTTATCTGGTTTGCGGCGCTCCGCACTTCGTCCGCTGGCAGGTAAAAAAGACTCTTCGGCAATGTAAAACAAACAAGCAACAACAAGACGCGGATTAATCCGCCTCGTTACCGACGGAGACGTAACCGAAGGCCGGGTCACCCTGATGAATCTGCCCCCAACTGCCCACAGGCGGCCTTGATGCTCTGTCCCAGCTTGAACCGAACGGTAGTTTTTACGCCCGCCTTCTCCAGAGCCTTGGAAAACCGCTCAATTCGCTCAGCGCTACTGGCAACAAATTTGCACCCGGGATGCGGATTGTATTCAATCAAATTTACCCGCCAAGTGTGTGACGTATCAACCCTGAAACCTGAATCTTTACTACTCTGCAAAGTACGAGTCAATAGCTTCGCCAGCATCTGTGCATAGAGGGTCTTATCATTTACACCCTTTATCAACACATACTCAAAAGTAACACGCTGCTTTGCCCTCGTCAGATAAAATTTCGCCGCTGACATCACCTCCGAGAGCGGATATTTCGCATTTATGGGCATTAGTTTCTCTCGCAAAACATCCGTCGGCGCATTCAGCGATATTGACAGACGAGGATGAATATCCTCTGCCGCGAGTTTGCGAATCCCCGGCACGATTCCACAGGTGCTGACCGTAAGATGCCTGCTCCCAATGTTTTTGCCTGCGGGATGATTGAGTATGCGAACGGACTTGACCAACGCATCATAATTTTGCAACGGCTCACCCATGCCCATATAAACAACATTAGTTATTTTATGCCCATCCTTACAGGCAGTATTCACCTGGTCAACGATTTCTCCTGCAGTTAGGTTGCGCCTCAGTTTTATCTTGCCGGTAGCGCAAAACACACAGCCTATCGCACAACCAGCCTGCGTGGAAACACACAATGTTCTCCTGCTGCCGTCAAATAAAAGCACCGTCTCTATCTTATTACCATCAGCCAGCCCAAACACATATTTGACCGTGCCATCAGGGTCAGTCAGCTTGTCTATGATTTTTAGTTGTGAAATATAATAACCCTGCTCCGCTAATTGCTCACGAAACGCCTTGCTCAACGAACTAATTTGAGAAACCTCTGTAGTACCGAGTGTCTGAACGAACTGAAAGATATATTTTGTCAGATATTTTTGCTGCCCCAGCCCAACAACTATCTGCCCAAGCTCAGCTACCGTCTTTCCTTTAAGGTCCTTGTCCATATCAATGATAGCTTTTAGCCCCCCGCTGTGAATTGGGTCTGAGGTTAGCAGTTTCAATCCTGAATTCGAAAGAGATTACTCTTGCTTGTCGCTTGAAACGTATCCCCGCTGGCCTTCATTGATATAAGCAGGCTCAGATGAATCCTTATCCCCGGCAGATTCTGCACGCTCTGCCTCCACTTCCACCTGCTCACGAACCCGCTCATACTCATCCAGCGTCATAATAACCTCCCGTGCCTGGCTGCCCTTATACTCGCCGAGTATCCCTGAAGACGCCATCATCTCAATTATCCGCGAAGCCCTCGCATAACCGATGTTGAGTCTTCGCTGAAGCAGTGACACGCTGCCCCGCCGGGTCTCCAAAATAACCCTGACCGCTTCATCAAAAAGCTCGTCCTTGACCATATCGGATGTATCGAACTTCTTGAGCTGGGTCAGCTCAGGATGGAACTGCGGCTCGCCAAACTCCTTAAGGTGCCTGACTATCCGCTTTATCTCTTCCTCGTCAACAAAAGTACCCTGAGCACGCACTAAGTCGCTTGTGCCCGGCTTTAGAAACAGCATATCGCCTTCGCCAAGCAACGTCTCAGCTCCATTCTGGTCGAGGACAATTCGGCTGTCTAATCTCGCGGCAACCCTAAACCCGATTCTTGTCGGCATATTCGATTTGATAAGGCCCGTAACAACCGTCGCCTGCGGCCGCTGGGTTGCCAATACAATATGAATACCGACCGCCCGGCTCTTCTGTGCAAGGCGAACAACATATGCCTCTATCTCCTTGGGAGCGGTCATCATTAAATCAGCAAGCTCGTCGATTATTATTACAATATACGATAGCTTCTTCGGAATCCTCGCCTCTTCCTCCGGGCTGCCCGGTTCAAACCGCCTGAATATCTCTTCTGCACCAAGATTATTATATTCAACAACGTTCTTGACCCTTGCCTCCGCCAAAAGCGAGTACCGCTCATCCATCTTCACGGTAGCCCACTCAAGTATCTGTACAGCCATTTGAGTCTCAGTAACAATCGGGCACATAAGGTGCGGTATAGTATTAAAGGCCGTCATCTCAACCATCTTAGGGTCAATCAAAATCATCTTCACCTCATCCGGCCGTTTTGTAAGTAACACGCCCGTTATGATACTATTGATGCATATGCTTTTACCCGAGCCGGTCGTGCCGGCAATCAATAAATGGGGCATTGTGGCCAGGTCCGAAACAAGCGCCTCGCCCGACGAATCCTTGCCCAAAAACAGCGGAATCTCCATCCTTTTGGGTTTAGTACCCCCCAGCTCTATCAAGCTTCTCATGCGAACTTTTTCTTTCTCACTGTTCGGTACCTCAATGCCTATCGTATGTTTGCCCGGTAGTGGTGCCACCACGCGAACTGCTCCTACACCCAGCGCACGAGCCATGTCATTTGCAAGCGCGCTAATCTGGCTGACCTTAACACCAGCGGCAAGCTCCAGCTCAAACATTGTTACCACCGGGCCGGTTTCTGCCGCAACTACCCTCGCATTGATATTGAACTCCGAAAGCAATCTTTCCAAAGCGCTCGCTTTCGCCTTGACGACTTTCTCTTGAACGGCGCTAAAACTATACTCCGGCTCAGCCAACAGTTCTAAAGGCGGCAAAACGTAATTCTCATAATTGGGCGGCACATAAGATTTGTCCGGTTTACGCGCCTCTGTTGAAGTCACCTTCGCTCGTCTCAATGGCTCACTCTTGGCGGCCCCCGCGCCTTCCTGTCGCCTGCCCCCGTGTCTGTCGACGCAAGTCGAGGCGGCGGGGAAGACAGGAGCGGAGGGAGGCGTGGACTTCGTTCTTAATTTTTGCCATATCTCGCCTAAAACTTCACCACCCTTGGCGGCCCTTTTAGCTACCGACCACATCGGCACAAACACACCGACTATCTTTCCGGCTGCAAAACCAAAACAACCAGCAAGTATTGCGATGAAATTGTCCGCTAATAAAATTATCCCCACCACCCAAATCGCCAAAAGCAACAGCAGTGTACCTAACGAAGCAAAATAGCTCTGTAGAAAATGTGCTGTCCCAATGCCGAGCACGCCACCTGAACCCATCGGAAAACCAAAGGACCGATAAGGCCACAAGCAACAAAAACTACTTGAAGCCGCCACCGTAACCAGGCCCAATCCAACCGCCCTGAATATCGGCTGGCCTGTAGGCCGGTGCGCCAGCTTAGCAATAAGAAAACAAACCGCTGAAGCTAATACCACAAACACCCCAGGCCCAATATAATACATTAAATAATATGCACAAAAAGCACCTGTCGAGCCGCACCAGTTAGCTGGAGGGTCGTTATGCGGATACGCAAATCTGCTCGGCCAATCATTAATATTGAAACTAACGCAGCTAAATAAAAGCATCAGCGATAGTCCGATACCGAGACATTCCAGCGCCGTTATGTATGTATTTCTATCCTTCACCCCGTTAGAATTTTCCTTTCTTTGTAATCGTCTTTTCCCCGTTATAAAATTTCTAACGGGGTTCACGAGGCCAACAACCTATCTCGTCCTATAAAATAGGGCTTATTTACACGAACCATGAGCCCATGAACCACAATTAACTATTGTATATCGGCACGCCTCCGGCCTTTTCTGCACATTTGCCCACAATACCAACGCCTATGATAGACGCTGGTTAATTTTTCAATTAATCTTCTATAAATATTGGCCTTATGTGCCGTTCATAAAGATTCTCCGTCACGTTCTGCGCGATTATATCCTCATATCTCTCAAGGGCATCGAGGTATCGCGCACCCATTTCAGCAGCAATCTTGTATGCGACATGCAAAAGCTGACGTAAGCTCGGATTATAATACTCACAGGATTGGTTATGCCTTAACACTAAAGCAAATTTCTCTCCATCCCATCGCTCAACCTCTTGTGGCTCAGGCAGCCTCTGTCTGTCAATATCGATAACCGTAGAGTATGGCCCACAAAGTTCATCGATGTGAGCAAATGCCCTTACATAAACCTCTTTTGCAACTCTAAGTCCATCCCCGCCGGCCATTGCAAGACCTATCAGCTCTTCGAGCCAGGTAGTACCCGCTGTCTTAATATGCAGCCCAACATCGAATTTCTTCAACGCTTCAGCTATCGGCCCATAAATTAAGAATTTATCACTTCCGGAATGCACGCTCAGTTTCAAATCCGAGGGCAGGTGAAACTGCTTCGTGGCAAATTTTATTACCGCAATATCCTTCTCGAACTCTCCGGCAAAAAAACCTGCGTCGCCGACAAAGTCGACGCCCTTATTGAATCGGCCTGTAAACCTCGGAGCAATGGTCTGTGCCGGTATCCCCTCATCAGCAATAGCTGCAAGGATAAAAAATATCTCGACCGGCATCTGTGGCAGGTCGGCCTCGTCCATCGAAACCTCCGTAACGAAACTTGTCTGACGACGGTCAAGATTATCTGCGCCCTTGATTGCCTCAATATGACGATAGATTTTACCCGCCTGCTCAACCGCCGGCAGAAACTTAGCCGCTATCGCTCTTATCTGCTCATCGGTAACCTTAATTCCCTCATCAATCCCATCAATTACCAATGTGCCCGTAAACTTATTGCATCTTTTTACGAATTCATATATGTCACTTTCAGCAGCTCTTCTACCAATAAAATCTGCAACATCCAGCGTGAAAAAGTCACTGGATTCAATAAACTCATCAACATTGCTTAATCCGATGTGGTCCGCATCTACAAAATAAGGCCCATCCCACCTGCACGCTGCGACGGCATCGTCCGCCTCTTTGCGTGTATCTGACGGCCTCGTCCCTATGATAGTATGCTCACGATAGGATTTGTTCCAAACGGGGGTAATTTCAACACCTTGTTCTTTCGCCCTTAGTAAGGCTGCAAGCTGCGCCTTCCCCTGCCGGCAGAATCTGTCGCCAATTCCAAATGAATACTTGCCCAAAATCATAAATCAATTCAATTAGCAAATAAAAGAACCCCGCAGCGCATCCTTTCGCTACGGGGCAATGAAAAAGCAAATACCATTGAATTTAAATTCTCCCCTATGCTTCGTTTTTACTAAGCAAAACAGTGGGGATTCAGTCCCTACTTTTCAACTTCCTCCTCAGCAGGCTTAACAATTTCGTCTAATTTCTTTGTATATTTCACGGTCTCTCGGGGTATTTTCACCTCTACACCAAGCCGACCCAGCTCGCCAGCCACTTCCGGCTGGTTAGAATTAAGGTCAAAACTACGGCTTAAATAATCCCTCGCCCGTTCACGTTCACCCTTGCTTAAATAATAATAGCCAATCTGCCTGTTAATCTTGGCTGAGTTTGGAGCTAAGCGAAGCGACTGCTGATAACAGGACAGCGCATGCTCATCCATCTCCTGCTTCTTAAACGCCTCTGCAAGCTTAAGTGACTCCGCCGCTGAACCTGCGGCCTGATTCATAAAGATGTCAGAATAATTGGCGGCCTTCTCTTGATTGCCGCTATCGAGCATCACTTTAACCAGCGCTGCCTGAGCTTCTTTGTGAGATGGTTCAAATCCCAAAGCAACATTGTAACGATATTCCGCCTGGGCCCATAGCCCGTCCGCCTGATACAGCCGGCCCAGCTCGTAATGGGCATCGGGATTTTCAAATTTGCGGTCAAGCGCTTTGAGTAACTTGGCTTTTTTCTGCTCGGCAGATAATTTAACGGCTTTATCAGCTTTAGGGAAGGTTCTTGATAGGGAAGATTTCAAATTCTCAAGGCAGCCGGCAAATAATAAAACGCAAGACAAAGCCACAAAGCACAAAACATACCTCACACCCATCAAGTGCTGGGAATCATGTGTCAAGATTCCAGAGTTGTTTACCCTCATTTCCAAACCTCACCGTTGAAAAAAACACTGTCTTGCAAAAAATCATACCTTAAAAATCGATGGTATTCTGACAACCTGTTTTCCATTTTGCAAGTAAAATCTCCTAATAATCACATAAAAAATCGTTTTTTTATAAACTTTTTGCAGAGGAAAAAACTGGCACAACGGCCCCAGCCAACAAGGGTAACAGCTAACTTATGAGTAGCAGTTAACTTATGAAACAATGTCAAAAAATACCGATTGCATCTTTACTCCGTACCCACTAACTTAATTTTTCCCCGCAAAATTTTTGTGTGTTTCCTCGCATTCCTTAAAGCGTGGTAATTTGGGTAATTTTGGCCCATTAAGCTCTTTCGTGCAAATCCTATCCTTTAATACGTGTTTATATCTTTTTATAAGCACGTATATTTAAAGATGGAAGCGAGAAAATCAATTTGAACCACGGATTATAGCAAGACTTACTCGCCGCTGCATAGTTTTGGCTGAGCAGGCTTGATTTAGATATCAAGGTTTTGCACCTCGAGAGCATGGTCACGGATGAAGTTTCGCCGCTTCTCTACATCATCACCCATCAGAATGCTAAATAGCCTGTCCGCCTCGCCGGCATCTTCAAGAGCAACTCTCAGCAAAGTCCTGGACATCGGATTCATAGTCGTTTCCCACAACTGCTCCGCATTCATCTCACCCAGCCCCTTGAATCGCTTTATCTCCATTCCTTTGCCGCCAATCTGCCTAATAGATGAGCATACCTCGCCTAATGAAGCAACATCAAATATATCCGGCCCGCTAATGAGCTGGAACTTCGCCGGAAGCGATTCCCCGGAAACAAGCTTCTCTGGCTTGAATAGAAAATCTTTTAGGTCCAGACCCCATGTCTTTTTGAGTTCTTGATTTATCTGGTTGATTCTGACGACCTCATGCAGCTCCTCGGCGACAATCGTTTCTTCCTCCTGTCCCTCTAAGTCTTTAATATTCCGCTTTAGCTGGTCGAGCCTTTTCTCGTACCGCTCGCTCTGGTAATAAATCTCCTGCTGTCCTTCAAAACAAACCCTAAAGCATGGAAGCCCACCTTTCTGCGGAGCGTAATAAACCTCAACGAACTCAGTAAAGTTAATACCGCGCCGACTCAAAACCGCTATGTTGCGTTCGGCCTCATCTAAAATCTTCACGAGTGCCATAAGCTCTTTGCCTGAAACTTTGTGCTCTCGCTTACTTTTGCTCTTCGTGCCTTTCTCAGCCTTTTTGCCGTTTTTAATAATCAGCTCAGTGTTCTCCAGGCCGCGAGCAATCAACCGCCTGCGCATTTGTGCCTCACTTAGAACATACTCAGATTTCTTCTGGCCCTTAACTCTAACCTCATATAGAGGCGGCTGGGCAATGTAAATCTTGTCGGACAAAAGTAATTGTGTCATCTGCCTGAAGAAAAAGGTCAGCAGTAACGTTCGAATGTGAGCACCGTCAATATCGGCGTCGGTCATCAATATTACTTTGCCGTATCTGCACTTCTCTATTTCGAATTCGTCTGCGCCGATGCCGGTCCCCAGAGCGCTAATAATTGTCCGGATTTCTTCGTGGGCGAGCATCTTTTCCAGACGAGCCTTTTCAACATTAAGGATTTTTCCCTTCAGAGGCAAAATTGCCTGGATATTCCTGTCTCGACCGGACTTTGCTGAGCCGCCGGCCGAGTCGCCTTCTACGATAAAAATCTCTGTAGATGCCTTTTCTTTGCTTGCACAGTCCCACAATTTACCCGGTAGATTAGTGCTGCCGAGCGCGCCTTTACGCCTGGTCAGCTCACGCGCCTTCCTCGCCGCCTCTCTCGCCGCGTACGCCTGAATCGCCTTGTTCAAAATCCGCTTCGAATCAGATGGGTGCTCCTCTAAAAAATGACCAAGCTGCTCATTAACGGTGGTCTCAACGAAACTGCCTACCTCCGGATTGGTCAATCTTACTTTTGTCTGTGCCTCGAAGTGTGGGTCTGAAAGCTTTACCGCCACAACCGCTGTCAGCCCCTCGCGCAGGTCATCGCCGCTCGGCGTTTGACCATTCTTTAGCAGGTTATTATTCTTGGCGTAGTAATTCATCGTGCGAGTCAGGGCAGTTTTAAAGCCGGAAAGATGTGTACCTCCATCGATATTGCGAATATTATTTGCGAAAACCAGCACATTTTCAGTATACCCATCGTTGTACTGCATCGCTATCTCACAACTAAGCCTCGTTTTGGCGTCTTCTTTGGCAAAGTAGATAACATTGCTGTGCAGCGTATCCTTACCCTCGTTAAGATGTTTCACGAAGGCTTTAATCCCATCATCAAACCTAAATACCTCTTTTTTCTTTGTTCTATCATCCTTAAAGGTGATTTTTAAGCCCGCATTTAAGTATGCTATTTCTCGTATGCGCTTTACAAGAATATCATATTCGAACTCTGTATCGCCAAATATTTCCTCATCTGGCTTGAAAGATATTATCGCGCCTCTCTTATCAGATGTTCCGACCTTTTTAACGGGCGCCTTTGCCTTGCCTTTAACGCACTCGAAGTGATAGTGCTGCCCATCTCGGTACACCTCAGCTTCCAGCCATTCGCTCAGTGCATTGACCACACTGACCCCCACGCCGTGCAGACCGCCGGCAACCTTATAGCTTTCCTGGTCGAACTTACCGCCGGCATGTAGTGTTGTGAGCACGACTTCCAGCGCGCTGATTTTGGCCTCTTTATGTTTTTCAACAGGTATGCCCCGACCGTTGTCCTCAACTGTGCAGCTGCCGTCGGCTTGGATATGCACATTTATACTGTCGCAATATCCGGCCATCGCTTCGTCGATGGAATTGTCCAATACCTCATAGACAAGGTGGTGTAGCCCGCCGCTTCCACGGTCGCCTATATACATATCAGGCCGCTTGCGAACCGCTTCTATGCCACCCAAAATCTTTATATTGCTCGCATCGTATCTATGCTCTTTCATAACCTCTTTCTGCCTTTATTACGTGTATCGTCTATGCCTGTTTCTGGGCTGTAGAAAATCCCCTTCCTCTTAATGTCCTGATTTACGCCTCAATCAAGAACAAACTTGATTTCTTTTACCCGAGCTTGCGGGCACCGCCGTTGCAGCTCACTAAGAAGCCCGGAACTGCATAATTGTAGCTCATACATGTATGACGCTGAATCTACCTGTATTTTTAGCCGGCCACCGGAAATTTCGGCAATCCTGCTGTGCCGGACAAGCTCTACAGGAAGAAGCTGGCGCCACAGCTTGTCTATTACATCAGACGCCTCCTGCTGTGGTGAAAGCTGGTTATCCATAAGCTTCTGAACAACCTTACCGACACGAATTGTTCTATCTGGCCTATTTACTCCTCGTCGGCTGGTAGTATTGTGTAGCTGCATAGTGCTATCCACCGCTTAATTCGTCTGTCGGAGTATAAACGTCGCCTTTCCTCACGTACCTATCCGATATTGATGGGCATTAAAACATACAGAAAATCTGCTCCGCTTTTTATCAGGCCCGGCCTGTCGGCTTGGCCTATCTCCATTTCAAATTCCGGCGTTTTAATAACTCGCAGGGCATCTATCAAAAAATGTGGATTAAAACCAATCTCAATCGGCTCGCCTTTGTAATCAACAACCATTTCTACTTGGGCGTTGCCTGTCTCCGGCGCACTGCCGCTAAACACCATCTTACCCTTCTCTATTAATAGCTTAATACCCCTTGACTCCTCACTGGTCAATAGCGCTGCCCGCCTAACTGCGCTTAGCGCCGCCTCAGTTGAAAGTTTCAATTTTTTATCGTAGTCCTTCGGGATTATATCCTCGTATTTCGGGAAATTGCCCTCTACGAGACTTGAGCTTATAACGACGTTCGCGCAGCTAATCAATACCTGGTTGTCGAGAAGCTTAATTGCAACAGCTTCCTTATCGTCTCCGCCAACTTTATCCAAAAGGCTCATGGTCTTCGCCGGCACTATCATTTTGGCCGCTAACGCCTTCCCGCTCGGAGTAGATGCCAGATCTGCCCTGCAGCGAGCTAACCTCCTGCCGTCCGTTGCAACCAATAATATTTTCTTGCCTTTAATTTCCCACAGCACTCCGTTGATTGCATAGCGGCTGCTTTCTCTCGCCGTAGCAAACAAGCATTGCTCAATGCCTGCCTTAAGCTCACCCAAAGCAATCTCTAAATCGCTATCTCCGTCAAATCCTGGAACTGCGGGGTACTGCCCCGGCTCCTGGCCATAAATTATAAAATGACTATCCGCCCCTTTTATCTCACAGGCGCCCTCTGTAGTCTCTAACGACAGTACTTCATCGGCGCTCTCGCGCACAACGGCCGCCAACCGGTCTGCTGGTATAATAACCTCACCGGCATCCTCAACCTGAACCTCAGAAATGAGGTGATTAATGCCAACCTCTAAATCTGTCGCGCAAATTCTAACCTCTTTTTTGTTTGCAGTAATTTGTAAACATCGCAATATTGGCTTTGGCGTTCGGCCTGGTACCACAGACGTTAATAGGCCCAGCGCTTCTGCTAATGCTTCTCTATTAAAGCTTGCTTTCATAATAAACCTCAACTCTAATCAGCTAAAAGGACAAAAACACCATTCTTCAAACTTGAAAATATTGGTATAGTTTATATTAAAGTGTTTTCCCGCACAAGCTTTTTTTATAAAAAAGTAGTACCTCTTGAAAGGGGAAAGGTTAATGGAAGTTAATCTTTATTAATAAAGATTATAGTATAAAAAAGTAGTAGTATTAGATATATGGGCTGTAAATTTGTTATATTTTACGGGCGACTTTTATTAAGACTTTATCACACAAATACTTAAGGGGGGCACAGTAAAGCAATGCCTGTGGGAAACCGGTGGGATTATTCGTTACGTTGCTCTGTGAAACTAACTGGGCCGGCGGCCAAGCGAGGAGGGGCGGTGAATTGATAGCAGAATTCAACAAGGATTTAACAGCTTATTTTCTAACTATAATGTTTACTAAAAAATTTTCATGGTTTTTTAAAGTATTCTTGACAAGATAGTTTACTAAGCAACAATATACATATGAACAAAATCTTAAAAAAGGAAAGAAAATGGCCCTCCGGCAGGAATTAGACCTTAAAAAACCGATAGCACTGTCCGGGCACGAAGCGCTGCTTAATATCTACTATACGGCGTCCTTGTTAAAAAAGAAGGCTGGTGATTTTTTACATCCTTTCGGATTAACAGATGTCCAGTTCAACCTTATGATGCTTCTACGGCACCAGGGCGGCGTGGAAGGATTAAACCAAGCCCAGCTTAGCAAAATGATGCTTGTCAACCGGGCAAATATAACCTCGCTGATAGACCGGATGGAAAAGGCGGGCTTTGTTGCTCGCACGTCCGCCTCGGCAGATAGAAGATACAATATCATAAAACTAACCAGCCGCGGAGAAAAACTACTTGCCAAGATAGAGCCTCTTTATGCAAAGGAGGTAAAAAAAGCAATGGCCCCCCTTAAGAGCGTGCAGCAAAAGAGCATGATTGCAATGATGGAGAAGGTTCGCAGGAATGTTTCCTGATATAGCAAAAATAGGCCTTGCATTAAGAGCAGGCATTTTTAACATTAGACTAGAGGATATTTAAATTAACCGAAGGATGTAACTAAAAAACTATGGATAACGCACAAAAAAGCCCCCATCAAAAGATGCTGTTTGTAGGATTTGATGTGGGTAGCAGTTCCATACACTATGCCGTTCTTGGCGTAGATAAAAAGGTGATTTACTCTCCAAAGCCGATAATGCACTTTGCCAACCCCATCGGGGCCGTAAGAGAGGCCTGGCGGGACATCACGCAAAAATATGGCGAGGAAAGCATAAAAAACACAGCATTTACAGGTAGCGGTTCAGAGTCTTTTCCTAAAGTTATGAACGGGGTCACTTTTGTTTTTGACAGCGTGGCAATACCGATGGGGGCTCGATTGATAGGGCCGGATGCAAAGTATATTTTTCATATAGGAGCAAAAGATTCGTACTTTTTTAACTTAGAAAACATAAACGGCAAAACGATTATTCAGGAATGGAAAACGGGAACCAAATGTGGCGGCGGTTCCGGCACATTATTAGAAAAGCAGTGTAGAAGATTATTTGAAGGGGAGATTCCAGGCCCTGAGTTGGAAAATACCGGCTCAGCGGTAGAGGAGAAGGAAAAAGACCAAATCACATCAAGAAACAGGAGCAAGCTTCAATCAAGACTGGAAGAAATGTTTTACAGGGCGCAGGAGCAGGCCTCGAAGTCAGACCAGCCGAGCGAGTTTCTGGCTCGATGCGGTGTTGTTATCCAATCTGATTTGATTCATAAACAAAATGAAGGCGCGAAAAGAACAGATAATTTAGCCGGCCTTTTTAAAACAGTTGCCAGAAATTATAAAATAGATGTCCTCGGCGCCAAAGAATTCCATAGTTCTGATAACGCTATAGCAACCGGAGGCGTTATCGCCAACGACCTTATAAGACAAAACCTTCAGGGCTTGCTCGGAATTTCTATAGATAGGCCGCAACATTACAGCAACGTAGCAGCCGCAGGCGCAGCATTAAAGGGCCTGGAGGAAAATAACAGTTTTGTTTTTAATCTTGACCAGCTTGATAAGGTCGGGCAGTACTGCCGACAAAAGAGGAAGTTTGCCCCGCCTCTTTCTGAGTCCTTGGCTAAAGTGCATGAGAAAAGTGAGCTCTTGGAAGAAACAATACTCGACGGAACCGAGGTCGTCCTGGGTATAGATGGTGGAAGCACAACAACAAAGGGCGCTTTGGTTGAATTAAAAACAGGCAGGCTTCTTGACAAGCTTTATATCAAAACTCACGGCGACCCTGAAAATTCACTGAAGAAGGTTATAAAATATCTAAGCAGGCATAAGGATAAGGTTATTATAAAAGGTGTTGGGGCCACCGGTTCGGCGAGAAAACTATACGAGAAAATCCTGGTTAGCAAGAAAAAAGCCGAAGGTCTTAAGGCCTATGGAGCTGAGATTACAGATAGAATAACCGACGAGATTACCTGTCACGCCCTTGGAGTTAAACATTACAATCCCGCCATCGATACTGTCTTTGAGGTAGGCGGGCAGGACATGAAATTTACCAGCTTTGCGAAAGATGGAACGGTCAAGCAGGCGAAGATGAATTATAGCTGTCAGGCTGGTTCCGGCCAGACCCTTGAAAATATGGCGGACGTCATAAATTTAAACGTGGAGGACTCTCTACAGCAGGCGGCTCTTGAAGCGAAGAAGGTTCCGATTATAGACTCAACGTGCGGCGTTTTTATGGAGATGGACGAAAATCGGCTCATCGCAGAGGGATTCAGCAAAGGGGAAATAGCCGCCGCGGTAATAAGGGGGACAGCCGCGAGTTATTATTACAAGTTTGTCGGTGGTCCTCAGCACATTGGTGAAAAATGTTCAGCTCAGGGTGGGCCGCCGCTGGGAAAGGCCTTCCTTGCGGCGCTTGCGCAGGTAACAAATAAGCAAATAGAGGCATACCCGCACAGAGAAATGTTTGGAGCATGGGGGCAGGCGCTGGACATAATTGAAAATATAAAGCGCTTGGAGGAACAAGGTAAAAGGTGTGAATCTGCATTCAGGGGCTGGGGCCTTGTGGACATGCCTTTTGAAAAACAAAAGATTTCCTGTAAAGAGCTGTTTAAAGACAAATCTTGCGGCATGAGGGATTGTCAGCTTGAGGTGTTTTCTATCGAAGATGATAAAATCCTCACAGGAGGTTTCTGCCCCAGAGGAAATTCTGATGTGGCCGTGAAACCAAAGACCGATTACGTGGAGAAATACCATAAGATTTTCGAAAAACATTTCAAAAAGCAGGGATGTTTATTGAAAGAACTCTCTACCTTGTCCGACGACTTGTCCGGCGTAGCACAGGCGAAGTCGGAAGCCTCGGCGAAGGCGGATGATAAAGTAAAAGCTTATAAACACAAAACCGTAGGCGTCAAGAGAAGCACTGCGACGCTTGGAGAAAAAGGAATATTCAGCGCCGCCCTGTTGAAAAAGCTCGGCTTTTATCCCGTCGTTTCACCGAAATCAAACAAGGAGATAGCAAAGGTCGGCGTTGACAACTCAAGAACGGAATTCTGTATAGCCAGAAAGCTGGTTACAGGTCATGCGGCGTTATTGAACGATAACCCGAACATCGAGTACTTGTTTAATCCCAGCTTCATCGAGCAGAGAAGAGTTCATCCTCCGGACTTAAAATATTGTATTTATACAGAATCGGAAGGTTATATCCTGAACGATGCCCTTTCCCTCGATAAAGATAAACAAATAAATCCCGTCTTGCACTTCGGGGACCTGCCCCTTCTTGTGCAGGAGTTCAAGCTCGAATTTAGCCGGTTAGGATTTAAATTTACCGGCAGGCAAATCAAAGACGCAATCAAATACGCTGAATATGCCGAAGGTGAATTCAAACAGGAGCTTTATGAAGAAGGAGATAAGTTCCTGGAAAGGATTGAGCAAAACAGCGAAACGAGCTACGTCGGCATCGGCAGGGATTACGTTCTGCTCGACCCGGAGGCCAGTTCAAACTCGGGCGCTATGTTTTCGCAAATCAGGGGATTAAATTACATACCGCAGATTTTCCTGGAGCATAAATTCGAGGGTTTATCCATCGATGACATCGCTGAAAATGAATTTTGGGTGGAAAGCGTTAAAATTCTCAAGGCTAATTTGTTCGTTGCCAACCACCCGAATCTGTTTGCTGTCCGGATGATGAACTTTGCGTGTGGGCCAGACAGCTTAAAAATATATCAGGAAGAAAAGATTCAGCAGGCCGCGGACAAGCCCACACTTGTTTTATTGACGGATGCACAAACCAATAATGCTCCTTTTGTAACCAGAACAGAAGCTCATGAAAGAGTGGTAAATCAAATCGTGACAAAAAAACTCCAGCTTGAACGGATAAAAAGGCGTCCTCAGGTGGATATGGGAGGGCGAACTTGGCTAATCCCTTATATGGGAAATGCAAGTTATATTGCAGCTGCCGGGCTGAGATACTTTGGCGTAAATAGTGCTGTTTTGCCCACCAATACACAAAGGGGCTATGAAGTGGCCCGCAAGCACATATATACCGAGGTCTGCCATCCCCTCAAGGGCGTAGTTGGTGACGCCATTGGTTTCCTGCAGCAGGAGATTGATAGATACGGCAAAGAATTCGTTGAGGAAAACTATCTTGTTATGCTGCCTACCACCAGCGGTCCTTGCAGGTTCGGAAAATATACGGAGCTGCTCAGGGAGTTCCTGGACAAGGAAGGCCTGGAAAAGGTGCCGGTTGCTGGACCTTCTTCGGAAACAGACTATTTTGATGTACCTTTCCCGAGACAGCTTTCTTTTAAAGATAAAGCGAATATGCAGGCCATGCTGTTTAGGGGGATAAAAGCCGCAGACTTGCTCGAAGATATTACCCTCAGGTTCCGCCCTTATGCCGAAGACAAAAACCAGCTTGAAAAAATTAAAAAGCAAAAACTAGATGAGCTGGTAGGAATCGTCGAAAGAGGAGCAGAAACAGCGGCCTTGCTTAAGTGGGGCCGGGAAACAGTATCTCTGTTCAAGGCAATAAACCTCAGGAACCACGAAAGATTCCCTTTGGTTCTTTATATAGGCGAAATCTATATGAGACAGCACGACCCTTATACAAACAATGTCATTCAACAATTAGAGCAGCAGCAGTTAGAGATGGTAAGGGACCCGGTAACGGATTGGCTGGATTATGTAAATAAGGTAAACATGAGAAATTCAAAGAGAGACCTGAAGCTGGCGATTAAGAATTTCAATTTAAGGCGGGCTGTAAAGGAAGCCAGAAAGCTTGTAAAAGTTGCCTTCAAGGGTGCGTATATGGGCCACATCGAAAAAAAGCTGGCCCATCCATTTCACGAGGTGCTTGCCGGAAGACATGTCCTTCCAAAGCCGATGAAAATAGTCGAAACCCTGCAGGAGCGGCATGAGTTCCACGGGGATATTGAAGGCGAGTCTCCCTTAAGCACAGGCATTGCTTATCACTTTATGCACGAGCTAATCCCTCCGCCTGCCTTGGGTGAACCTGTCTTGAGCAAAGCCGAAAGAGTTGAAGGAAAGGGCGATGCTTATATCTCCGGCGTATTTCACGTAGGCCCTTTTACCTGTATGCAGGAAGGTGTTGCAACAGCCAAAATAGAAGCTATGGCCGAAGTGCTTAGAAAGAAAAAACCGGACCTGGTCTTTCCGGTTATCCACGCCTTTTTTGGCGAATCAGCAAGCTCAAATCTCGACTCTGAAATCGCAGTGTTCAGAGAGCAGTGCTATCAAAAAAGAGCTCTCCTCATAGAAAAGTACGGTAGCACGGGCTTCCAGCCCGTGCCTAAACAGACCTGTCCCGAGCATGGTCGAGGGAAAACTCCGATGCGCGTCTTGGATATCGTAGGCGGAAAATCGCAAACCGAGGATTCCAAAATCAGCCCTCCAAAATAATTATTCTCTTAGGCAATTCTTTTTTGGCCTCCCTCGTTTACGCTTGAAGGAAAAAGTGCCAAATTGACAGCCGATTTAGGCAGTTTTAAGCGCCGTAAGGCGGTTTTTCGCTGATTTTACAGGTTCTATGTGGCATATCTGTTTGGCACGGATTTTGCGATTATAAAAAGTAAGAAGGGTGTAGGGGCGGTTCGCGAACCGCCCCTGCTAAAAACAAATAGTCATGAAGTTTTAGAGATAAAGAAGGGAGTGAAACAGCAAAGACGGTTAAGATAAAATTTAAAGGATAGTAAACAAAAGTCTGTGCTCGTTGTAGTAGCGGCTCCATTCTTGTCCGCCGTAGTTTTTACGAAGGCGGATTGCTAAAGTGTGCAGGATGGAGCCGTTTGTTTTTATTGCTGGTGAGGCAAGGCGAAGCCGGGTTATTCACGGCTCTGCCAGGCGTCTTCAGCATGCCCGGCCGTGGGAGTGGCGCCGGTGATGGGAATATCAGGGCTAATCTCGGCCGGCCCTCGAACTGCCCGGGCCAAAGCTGCTTTACTGACATCAACCGGGCGGGTAATCAACTCTGGAACGCTGTAGGTTTGCAGCAGAGAATCATAATAGGTGGGGTCTTTTTGCGGCAGGATGAAAGGCTTGTATGCCCGGCCATTTTCATCAATATAGCTGAAATAAGTTCGGGTAAATAATCCGTCTTGTTTTTTACTGCTGAAAGTCAGCCATCGACTGTTGCTGGAGAAGCTATGCCAGGATTCTGAATATTTGCTGTTGATGGGAAGTTTGTCATATTTGCCAGTTTTCAGGTCCATCAGGTACAGGTCACTGCTGGGCTGAAACACTGGAAAGCAACCATATTTGCACATACAGAATACCATAAACCTGCCGTCCGGAGAAATACGGGGGCACAAAATGCTCATGCCAGTCTCTTTTACCGATAGCACTGTCTCGGGCTGGCCCCATTCGTCTGTTTCTACGTTATAACTGATTCGCCGCAAGTCATATTTGACCTCGTTATATCGTTCCAGGGGTAATTTATCGCGGTCAGTCCACAGGATTGGAGCGCTGCAAAAATACAGGTATCGACCATCTGGTGACCAGGTCGGGTATGTTTCCAGTCTGTCTTTTTCAGATAGTTCGGGTATAGTTTTTATTTTCTGACTGCCAACTGTGTAGTAGCAGATAGCTGAGTCAAGGTCAATCACGTCACGAATCTCCATCGTAGTCTTATGGAAAAACATCCGAACCTTGTTCATAGAGTATGTGACCAATCGACCGCTGGGATGCCAGGACGTATAGCTGAACTTTGCCCCTAACTTATGGGCCTTCCCATCGTGGGCAAGCAGAGTTGTGCTGCCGTAAGCAGGACTGCGAATACCCAGTGTCATATAATCGGGCGTATTATTGAGGAAGGTATGGCAATTAAGACAGCCATAAGTAAAAGACGTACCGTGCAGAACGACTTTATTTTCATAATTTTCCAGATTGCGCTGATAAATGCCTATGCTGTTCCACCAGCTAAATATTGGTTTCATAAAACGATATACCAGATAGCTGTCAATGTCTTCTTTTGCGATGGTGTTGGTAATTGTTTCATATCGCCTCCAGCCCTCGGGCTGTGAGCCTGTCGAACGGATACCGTCTTTGTTCTTCACATAAACATCGAAAAAAAGCTGCCCGCCGCGGTTGGTATTTAATAGCGACCTCCATCGCCGCAGTGGGATTTTAATCTTGCCCGTCTTACTGAAGACATCGATAGATTCGCCTGCGCCTGAGTATATTTTGACTAAGTATCTTGTGCCCGGCTCAGTAACCATAAAGTTCAAAGGCGATATGTTTGGCGGGATAACCGTCCCTGTATAATCCGGCCTGATGCCGGGCATACGAGAAATAATCCCATAGTCATTGACCACTACAGTATTTTTATTTAATGCAAACCACAATACAGTTGCCCCTGCCGCGGCTGCACATATTAATATAAGGTAGCTACGTAGTTTTCTCATATTTTTTCTCTTGGGACGCTAAAGAGGTAATATAACAAATAGCTATTGGCGAAATCAGGCCCCAGTGCTTTCCGGATGGGCTGTTCGTTACCACGGTAGAAGTTGTAGAGTTTAGCGGCTGTTTTAGCGCGTTCAATAATTTCGCGCCGCGGAAACCTTACGTCCGTGGGCAATACTGTCTTTTTAAAAGTGGCCATATAAATCACAACCGCTTCTTCGTAGTATTGTGGCAGCTTCTTATAACCAAGGTCATTAAGATGGCCTATGTTGGGCACGATTTTCTCTACTTGTCCGCTCAGCAGGTAAAAAGCCATCATATATTCGAATGCCATTTTGTTATTCTTATTTTTATCCAGAAGTTGTGAGAAAAATTCGTTGTCAAGCATATCGCTGACGCTTTTTGTATCAGAGGCAATTGAGCGTAACTGTTGAATCTGTTTATCGCTTGCCAGCTCAGGGTCCTCTTGAAGATTTTGAAGCATTTTTCTCCCGCGATTTCCGAATATCAAATCCTTGCTCAAGACTTTCATAAATACCTTTGCGGCCTCAAACTGGCCTTTGACCAGCTTTATTGTCACAAGCCGTTCAAGAATTAAAGGATTATTGCCTACAATCTCCAAATACTCGAAGGCGTCTTTTTCAGCACTGCCGATGTGCCCAAGCTTCAAAAACAACTGACTCCTTTTCATAAATATCCTGCCGGCGGGACCCTTCCCTTCGGCACCGAAAAGCATCAAAGCGTCGAAACCCTGTGGATAATAGAACATCTTATCTCCAAGCTGACCGGTATAGTATAAAGCCAGGTCAACGTCATGAATGCAGCAGATATCGTATGATTTAGGCTGAATCTGGCGGGCTGTCTGGAGAACTTCAGGCCACATCTCCTGATACGCAAGGTAATCTACCTGCACCAATTTCTTCTTTGTACCGTCGAAGGAAGCAAAAATGCTTACGAGGAGAATGACGACCGGCAACGTTGTTTCTATTGCCCATTTGACCTTGTTGTTCTCGAAGAGCCGCCAAGGCACCTTTGCCGCCGAGGGTTTATGCTTGTCACGCTTTTTGGACTTGTTTACAGATGGCCTCTTTCTGTATAGCCATCCCCATAACCCCACTATGAATAACGTCAGCGGAAAGAAAAAATAAATACATATTATGATGCTTCTAACCCATGGCCTGTATGTTAATTGCCATAGCGGCGGCAGATAGATAATTTTAGTTTCTAAATCAAAGATGTATCTGGCGATAAGGTAGGTACCGATTGCTACCGCTGGAAACAGTATTTTGAGGGCCTTGCGCCGACCAACAAAAATTTCATAAATCGTTGCCAGAAATGCAAAGACAAAACTTGCGCCGCTGGCAATATAGTACAGCAGGAAGAATTCGACCAGAAACACCACCACTCGGGCAGCACTACTGCGCAAAGATAATTTTTCATACGCAACCGTAAACCAGAGCGCCGCTGATAAAGATAGAAAAGTGGTTAAGTGACTATCATAACGGTTATGTATTATCAGTAACATTATTGCTGGTATATAGCATATAATCTTTAGGGTCTGTCCTGCGAGCGGCCTGACAAGAACCCTGGCAGCAAGATACATAGAAAAGGCGGCTGCTGTAACAACCAATGCCCCCAGCCATGAAAAGTAATACAGTTGTGACAGGAACCCCCCTATATATTCGACTATACCGCCTGGATAACTCAGCGAGCTTTTGAGGAACTCCCAGTCTGCCGAAAAGGCTGGATAAGCTATGGAAGCTCCAAAGCTGTGATAAATAAGACGCGGTTCAATAAATAGCCAGACATACAGGTAGAAGCATGCAAAAAAAACTATGGAACCAACGGGTATGTTCCGGTTTCGCCAGGATAATTTTTGTTCAGTGGAGCACATCATAATTATTTCTACCAGTGTTTACCCCGTTAGAAAGAAAACTCCGGCTTATATCCGCCCCGTTAACAGCGGGGATTTTTAACGGGGTTTGCCTACTTGGCGATTGTGGCCGTTGCCTCGATTTCGAAGAGCAGGTCGTCGCGACAGATATCGGCTATGGCGGTTAGGGTCGGCCAGGCTAAATCGCTGTATTTGCTCCGGAAAAGCTTTTCGACCTCTGCCGTTTTACAGTATGCAGTGGCTTGAACGACATCTTTGTCGTCGCATTGCATTTCTCTTAGAATCGCCCGCACATTGCTTATCGATTCTTCGATTTGCTTTGGAGCATCCCCTGTATTTGTGGTTTTCCCATTCATACCAATGGAAGCTGTTCCTGAGACGAAAAGCGTTGTTCCTGCTGGTGTCTCGACACGGGATGCTCGCGAGAAGGCTGAACCATATTTGAGAGCGGACTTTTGATTGCCGCCGGCGTCAAAATATTCTATCGGCTTATTTGGACCGACCACTGCCACCAGGTCCATCCCACAAATCGCCCCGTTTCTGGGACTGATGCCAATACCGGTACTGGCCGGCATCTTGTTTACTGCACCTTTGCCGATAAGTCCCCGCTCTGTAAAAAAACTGTTTCTTGTCTTGTTGAACTGAGCATACCATGAAAGAATATCACTCAGCCACATCCATGTACGAGGCACTGAATACAGAGCAGCACCTGCTTGTTTCAAAACCGCCTCGACTTTTTCTAACATGACTTGCGTCTGTTTAGTTGCTTGCCTTGCCTCGGGGGCGGCAATACATGAGATGGTAAGATAATTGCTGTCGCCGACGTGCACCAGGCGTCCGCAGGGAGTTGCTCCTGAGTATAAAATTTTCGGAGCTACGGCAGGGCCTTCGCCCTGACGAGTTGGAGCTTTCTTGCTGCTTAGAGCATGCACCTGCACACCGGCCAGTTCACCGGCGTTTCCCTTGGGAACAAGCAGCCAGGCCGGCTCTACGCCATCATCGTAGCTGCCATAGACATCGGCCCTTATCGGCTGAGCAATCTGCAAAGTGCCATCAGTACCGAAAACCCTTTCCTGAAGGATGTGGGCTTTTTCTGATTCTAAGGCCTGACGGATACCGTTAAAAAGCTCATTCGCCTGTTTTTCTAAGGCAATATTTGGCGTGACAGATGCTGTTATGTAAAGTTCGACTGCCTCATCTGACTTAATCTTGCGAGTGTCAATTTTCACAGACTATTAATCCTAAAAAAATCCCCTTTTTTAATCATAAATCGGCGATATAGCCTTCCATCTTAACCTTATATACGTCAGGAAATATCCATAGAGGAGTGCTGTAAGGCTGGCAGGTAAACATACTTTCGTGAGCTTGTATTGAGTTTAGTATGGCAATTCCAGCAAAATCCCGCTTTTTTTGCGAGAATGGATTGTATTGAAACTACCGGTTGGGCATGTTTGTATTTCCTGAAATGTGCTTATTGTTCGACACGCAGCCGTTGGTCCCATAAAAAGATAAAGTTTTTTGGCCCCTTTGCCGAATAATAATATCGGATGTTCGGTTGTTTTTTAGTATTGAAACCGAAGGTTTTATGCCGTACATGAAAAGCCGTTTTCTGTAGTGAAAAGGGGTTTTCCCGCCTCTGGCAGGTCATTGAGGCAGGATGCCTCTGAGTTGGAGATGAACTATGAGAAATATAGCGGTTGTTAACCAAAAGGGCGGTTGTGGGAAGACTACTATATCGATAAATTTGGCAAGCACTCTTGCTGAAGCGGGCAAGAAGGTTCTGTTAGTTGATATGGACCCGCAGTCGCATTGCGCAGTCGGATTGGCAGTGCCTGAGGAACAGATTGAGCAAAGTATCTATGATGTCCTGATAAGCAAAAGCAGGAGCGAACCTATACGGTTGGCAGAAATGCTTTGGCAGATTAGCGATAGATTAGAGTTGGCGCCGGCCAGTATAGACTTGGCGGCCTTTGAGCAGCAAATGACAGGAGTTAACGAGCGCGAATACTGTTTAAAGCAGGCTTTAGACCAGGTGAAGGACGAGTATGACTACTCGATAATTGATTGTCCTCCGGCCGTGGGCCTGTTGACTTTTAACGCGCTAACGGCGGCAACCGATGTTATCGTTCCTGTTGAGACTGGTTACTTTGCACTGCATGGCCTCAGCAAGCAGCTTGAAACCCTCAGAATTCTTTGCGAGCGGTGCACTCAGCGAGTAGCCGTCAAAGTCCTTGCCAGCATGTATGATATAAGAACGAAGATGGCCAGAGAAATCTTGGCGGAACTGCGTGCTCACTTCGCCGACAAAATGTTCAAAATTATTGTTAATTTCAATACTAAAATCAAGGAAGCCGCCAGTTTTGGTCAGCCTATCAATGAATACGATTCTACAAGCAGGGGACATAAGGATTTTAAGGCACTGGCTGAGGAGGTTATCGGCGCTGAGGCCAAACAGCAGCGACGCCAGATGGTCAACTCGCTGGCTGACCAGCTCGAAACAATTAGCGCTAGCGCTGATGAGCTGTTAGAGGCGACAAAGCCAGAGATTAAAACTGTACCCGCTGCAAAAACGGAGCAGCCACATTTTACGGAGCAGCCACATTTTGCAGAGCAGCCTGCCCCCGTGTCTTCCCCAGCGTCTTCTGGTCAAAGACAAGAGCTGGGGGGCGGCGGGCGCTCTATCCAAGCCCAGGCGGCCATTACCAGTGCCAAGCTCTCCGACTATTATGGCGTTAACCAGATAGACGATGCTATTGTTTTTGTAACGTTGTATCCGCGTGCAAATAACGTGCAGATTGCTGGCGACTTCAATAATTGGCAGCCGGCAAAGATGCCGATGGAGAGAGTCGGTAGCAGCGGCGTCTGGCAGATGAAGATTAAACTGCCCCAGGGGAAATATCGCTACCGGCTGGTTGTGGATGGCCAATGGCAGCAGGACCCGTATAATGAGCTGACGGAACTCAATCCATTCGGCGATTTCAACTCTGTCATCGAAGCAAAATGACATTTATATCATTGCCCATCGTGACTTGGCGTAGGCACCAAGCCGTAGCCAGGTAGGTAGACATGGCAATCTCATTTCCTACATTTTTGATTTTCTCCCTGTGCTGATTGTGTTTTTTGAGATTTTTTATTTTTTTCTTGCAAAACCGTCCTATAAAGTCATAATTTCCAACACTCAAGGAGGACGTACCCTGTTAGAAATCCTCTCTATGGTGAGCTGGATATGCTCTGGCAACTTGCTTTTGATGGGATTATCCGGCTCGAAACTATTTGCACATAAAGATGGCTGGTTAATTGAGAATGGACGCTCGCAGCATTGCACAACGGATTGTGGCTGACGCTTCAAGGGACTCCGCCGAAGCGGCTTTGCCCCTCACGCGAAGGCGGAAGCTATCCGGCCTTCGCAGCCAAAGTAATTGCTTCGGCGGAGTAGGCTGGCGGCGGAGCATTGCAGTTTTTCTCATCGGAGTGGGTTTTTGTTTTCCTGCTTTTGCCGACATAGCACCTGTCATTTACAGCCAAGACTTCGATTTACCTATACCCAAGCCGGATATCAGCGATCCATGCGTTAGTAAAGGATGGATGGAAGATGCAATTATACAAGTCCCTCACCATTTTACCATTTACGACCTTAATGTTGGCATAAGTTTAACGCACACAAGCGCGTTTGATTTGCAAATTTTTCTCAAAGGCCCTACCAATGAGAAGATATGTCTGAATAGGTACGATTTTAATGAGTTTTTTAAGGGCGAAAATTATAAAGGAACAGTATTTGACGATGAGGCAGAAGTTCCAATCGAAGAGGGTAAACCACCTTTTGCCGGCCGATTCAGACCCGAGTCAGGTAATCTGTTGGAAAGTTTTGATGACCAAGATGCTTATGGCACTTGGCGATTGCAGATTTACGATGCCCGTTATTCTGACACTGGCATGTTTAATCACTTAGAGCTTATCTTTAATGCGCCCGAACCCGCCTCCGCCCTTCTGATGACTTTCGGCGCAACGAGCCTTACCTTACTCCGTAGAAGAGGACACGAGAGACGATAGACGAGGGACGACAGATGGCAGCCAACCTTTGGAGCATGGCAGGTTAGGCGCTGCAAATTCTCCGAACAGCTCTTTTGCTTTGGCATCGTAGGCCATCGCTGCAGCTTTTTCATCATCAAAATAACCGATGAACATCACCCTGCCATTGCAGATTATTCTCGCCTGCCATTTTCCCTCTCCCTTGTGCCACGCAACACCCTTATATTGCGAGGTGCAATTACCCCTTTGCTTGCGCATATTCCAGGCGTTCTGCTGCATCGTACAAATT